>QNER01000879.1 GCA_003646175.1 Candidatus Parabeggiatoa sp. nov. 1 | reverse complement strand
TGCACCGGTTTGGAAAACGTCTTATCGACTGTTATTGAACGAAAAATCGCCTTTGATTCAAGGTTGGGCGGTGGTGGATAATACCCAAGATGAAGACTGGGAAAATGTGTCTTTATCCCTTGTCGCGGGATTGCCAGTGTCGTTTACTCATGATCTGTATTCACCTCGCTATCAAAAGCGTCCCGAAGTACGTGTAAAAGCAGAAGCTGCTTATGCGCCACCTAAGTCAGAGAAAACGCTTGGAGCGTATGCGCTTACAGATATGGGGGATGTTGAGTTTGCGGAGGAGGAGGATGTTGAGCGTGAGGAGGCCGAGTCTTCGCGCCGAAAAGCAATATCTATGAAAGCAGAGGAGGCTAGTGCAAAAAGCGTTGCGTTGAAAAGGGTAGCTGCACGGGAACGTTCAGTCCCCGTCCAAACACGCACAGTTGAAGTGGGGGATTTATTCCAGTATGAAATTGAAAACCCGGTAACTGTGCGCCGCCAACAATCAGCTTTAGTACCTATCCTACAAACTCGTTTTAGCGGCAAACATGTTGTTGTCTATAATGCCGAAGTGCGTGAAAATAATCCCATGTCAGCGGTGTTGTTCAAAAACACAACCGGGCTGACTTTGGAAAATGGTCCACTGACGGTGTTTGAAGACGACGCTTATCTGGGTGAAGCGATGCTCAATACCTTAAAGCCTGACGAAGAACAAATTGTGTCCTACTCGGTAGAACTGGGTTGCATTGTGAGTATCCATCCTGACAGCGATGATGAAGAAATCCACCAAGTTCATATTATGGACGGCTACATGCGCCTGTCTCATTATGGGGTTGAACAAAAAATCTACACGATTAACAACAAAACCGATCACGCCCTGGATTTTTTTCTGGAACACCGTTTCAATCATAGGTGGCACTTGGTTGATACGCCAGAACCAGTAGAACGCACCGAGCATTTTTACCGTTTCCGCTTTGAGGTGCCTGCCAAAGAAACCCAACAGTTCACCGTCAAAGAACGTGTTGAACGTTCAACGCGTCAAGTACTCAAAGACACTTCGCGGGAAACCCTAAAATGGTGGTTGGAAAGAAAATACATCGATAACAAAACCTTGCGTGCGTTGGAAGGTGTTATCCAACTGACTGAAAAAATTACTCAAATTCAACGTGATATGACTGCGAAAGAGCAGGCGATTAAGGCGGTTTTCACAAACCAAGAGCGCGTGCGCCAAAATCTCCAATCCCTTGGCAACACAAGAAATGAACGCGGTTTGCGCGAACGTTACATTGCCAATCTCGCCGGTGAAGAAGATAAACTGGCTCAATATCAAGCCAACATTGAGGAATTGAAAAACCAAAGAGACAGCACTAAAAAGAATCTTGATACACAACTCAAGGGTATTGAATTTGAAGCGACGTTTTAGAAGGAGGAAGGGGAAGGGGAAGGGGAAGGGGAAGGGGGAACGCTCCAAGGAGAAAGAATTGAAAAATCCGATTCGGGAAGAAATAGGATTTCTTTAAAAGATTCAGAACAACGGATTTTTGGTCTAAACGGATTGAATAAAACCAGTGCAACTCTTTATGTCTTTATGGAATAAACTGAATAGAGAGATGGCGAAGTCAACACGCCCATACCAAAAGTTTGCTGATTTGCCAATCAGTTTCTATCGTCAATCCGTTGTACTTAGATTAGATTAGATTAAAATGAAAAAAACCAGCACTATTCTCATTGTTGATGATGAAACGATAGGACGTGAGATACTAAAAGCATTGCTGGCTGACGAAAGATACGAGTTAGCTTTTGCCAGCAGTGGGCAAGAAGCGTTGACTAAAGCGGCGCAATTAATACCGGATGTGATCCTACTAGACGTAATGATGCCAGAAATGGATGGCTTTGAAGTCTGCCAACGTTTGCGCGCTGACGATTCTCTGGCTGAAGTGCCCATTATTATGGTGACTGCTTTAGATGATCGTGATTCGCGTCTGCGGGGTATTGAGTTGGGGGCTGACGAATTTCTTTCTAAGCCCTACGATCCCTTTGAGTTGCGGGCGCGGCTACAAACCCTCATTCATATTAACCGTTATCGCCGTTTACTCACAGAACATGCCAAATTTGAGTGGGTCGTTGCACAGGCTAACGAGGCTTTTCTGATACTTGATCACAACGATCATATACGTTATGCCAATTCACAAGCCCGGCTTTATCTTAATCTGACGACGGCTAAATATGAACTTATCAGCGAAACCTTCTTGGAATTGGTAGCGCAACAATATCGCTGCGAACCGCAAGCAACTTGGCGTACATGGTTAGAAGAAGCTAAACCAGCAATGCCTCGCTATCTGGTGCGCCTAGAAACAGCGACAGCCCACGCATTTTGGTTGCAAGTGAACGTGATGGAAATGTCTTCTGATTCTGACGAAAAGTATTTAGTCAATTTGCGTAATGTGACGGAGACTATTTTAGCGGAAAGACGGCGGTGGACATTCCAACAGCAAATCACTCACAAGCTGAGAACGCCGTTGTTTCCTATCACTGAGGGCATTAGGTATCTTAAGAACAATCGGTCAAAACTCTCAGAAGGAGAACAGAATGAGTTTTTAGAAATGGCGTACTCAGGTGCAACTCGCCTTCAAACGGAGATTGAGGAAATTCTGAAATACTTGAATGTCTATAGTGAAGCTAAAGCCGAGCAGGCACCCTGTCATATTGCTGACATTCGGTTAATCATCACTGCCGTTAAGCAACTTCTGGAAATTGCGTCGGTTAATGTTTGTCAGAAGGATATTGAAGACATTGAGGATACTTGTGTCTCCATTTCTCGTCAGGCGATGGAACTGATTTTGACAGAGCTTTTTTCAAATGCCAAGAAATTTCATCCTAAGAAATCGCCCACTTTAGAAATCACTATTTCTGTCGTTTCCAAAGAAGTTTGTCTACAAATTTGTGATGATGGACTCACGCTGTCGCCAGAACAATTGGCTAATATTTGGACACCCTATTATCAGGGGGAGAAAAATTTTAGTGGGGAAATACAAGGCATGGGTTTGGGCTTATCAATGGTGGGATCACTTATATGGGAAGTAGGTGGGAGATGCCATGCTTATAACCGTCAAGATATTCAAGGGCTTATGATAGAATTGACTTTACCTTTGCAATAACTACAAGGATTGCATTTTAGAAAGAAATAAAAAGTTCCAGGGGCGTTGCCCTTGGCTCTTGCACAACCAAAATTTCTATCGTGCGTGCCATTAGACTAAAGCCGTCATTCTAAATCGCAGCACCCTATCGGGCTTTGCATTGAATGAAGCTAAAGTCCTCATTCTAAGCAGGACGCATTTCTATCCCCCCCAGGTTTCACCTGGGGGTATTCACATTCAACCCCTTCAGGTTTGGGGCGTTGTTTCTATAGATTTTCAGAAAAATAACGTAACGAAACGGATGCTATCCCTTCTTAGGGATAGTATCCGTTAATTTCGATTTTTGAAATTATCTGAACATCTATAGCGGGAAAATAAAATAGAAATGCGCCCCTTTAGCTTCACCCTTTTCTTACCTACAACCCATCACACAAACCTTTCTGCTTTCCACCGTCCCACCACAGTCTTGGTAGCAACGCCTATAACGGCTCTCACATTGACTATAATCCACAAGACAATCAGGGCTACCATAACAATCACGTCGGCCTTCGCAAACCCGTTTTGCTTGCCGTTCACAATTTTCCTGTTTTCGGTTCTCATCCCGCTCGCAGAGGAATTTGGTTCTTTCACAACCACTGACGCACATTTTTCCTTGGGGTGTTTCGGGTAGGGTAAAGGAATATTTTGTGTCATAGATGGGCCCACAACCTACGCTTAAATAACACAAAAAAGCTATGGTTAAGCCAACAATCTTTTGCCGATTTGTAAAAAAGTTCATGCTCATAATAATCCCCTTTTTTCTGGTTCCTACGCGCCTTTGTGGGAGCCCATTCGCGCCTGCGTTCAGTTTGGTGACGCTGGCACGTCACGCAACACTTCGTGATGCTATCGCTTTTTGGGGCGATAGTATCACTAAAACCATCAACACTTCGTGATGCTATCGCTTTTTGGGGCGATAGTATCACTAAAACCATCAACACTTCGTGATGCTAT
>QNER01000878.1 GCA_003646175.1 Candidatus Parabeggiatoa sp. nov. 1 | reverse complement strand
CTCGGGGGGCAGTTAAGTATTATCGATCCAAACGGTTTGTCCGTTCCTATATCGGCAGGCACGCCCCAACAAGAAACCTATGCCCGTTATTTGGTAGATAACCCGACCATTGGCACTTATCAACTGATTAACAAAAATCGTCGGGTATCCTACAAAGTGTTTGTCGAAGAAGAATTACCCAATCTACAATTCCTGGGGCCGCTTGGCACCACTAACCAGCTGGTTGAAAGAGACATTGTGTTCAAAGTCGTGCAACAAGGACAAGCATTGGATGTGTTACCGCAATGGCCGATAAACGCTCAAGTCCATGTGACTGCGCCCTCTGGCGCAACGCAAACGTTATCAGCGACTTTTGAAGGCGACGGCAAATTTGCAGCCGCTTGGAAACCGACAGAAATAGGCCAATATCTATTTGATTTTCAAGGCACTATCGCCGTTAACACGACGCAAGGTATCAAACAATATGCGTTAGTAGACGACAGTGTGGCACGTCAGGCTGGCAGCGTTGAAGTATTAGCCTACACACCCCCGCCTAATCTGTCGGCAACCGGCCTCAATTTATCCGTCCCAGACACTGCGCTATGGTTGCACTTGGAAAACCCAGCACCCGAAGAAGGCTTAAATATTTCACCTTGGGCCGAAACAACCCAGGTAAAAATGTCTCTTTATCAGGGCAATAACCCGGTGACCACCCTGGATAATTTGGTGACTGAGCCGGAAACCTGGTTAAGGCTTGAAAAAATGGACCCCTCCGGCAAACCAATGTTAGAAATGCCCATCAGACTAGAAAACGGTTATTTTGTGGCACAATTGCCTCTCCAACTGAATACTGCTAACGGCGAAGGTTGGTGGTATCCTGGGCAAATTCATTTGCATGTTGTTGCCGCGTCCAACCGACTCGCAGCGGATCGCAAACTCAACGGTATCTGGCTCCCGAAAGCCGTTGAGGATAAGCGCTTACGTGGTAATCCGATGACAGTTGCGGAGATTGAAATCAACTGGTCTTTTGGCTGGTTATTTTTGATTAGCGTGGTCCCTTTCCTGATACTCGCCACACTGGTAGGGATAGGTTTACGATTTCTACTGCCTTGTCTGAGTATTCGTGGCGAAGACCAAGGCCAACATGTCAATTTACTGATTTATGATGGCACGGAAGATCCGGGGGCCGTGGTGCCTATCCAAAAATTGCCGATCACTGGGCGGTGCAGCCTAAAGTTAGATGGACAAGTGAACGTGATGACAGAAAGCCAACGGATGGTTGCAGAATATTTTCGTATCACACGCACCCCCAATCCCGGCTCGCCCACTATCACAGTACAATATCGTTGGCAGGGTGAAAATAAACCGCACATACTGAGATTGTCAGGAAAAATACCCACGCCGTTGAGAGGGATGCCTTCTGGTAATTATATGATTGCCCTTGGTTATTAAGAATCATTCGTTTCAAGCGAACTTTGCACGAGATTTTCATTCGTTTCAGGCGAACCTGGTACGAAAAAACTTTTGCCTCATTGTCAAGTTAAGTACAACAAATCCCATAAATAAACGAATTAAAACCACGAGTTGGGGGCAACCATAAAGGATTGCCCCTACGTTGATTAAATATTGTAGGGGCAATCCCTTGTGGTTGCCCTTGGCTGGTATACTATATTTTTAACGGATAACTGAAACAGGAGAAAATGTATGGCAGTACATGCCTTAGTCATGGGCTTTGGTGGCACCGGGGCTCATATTTTGACTTACCTCAAAGAAATTGCCGTTTTAAAGCAGGGGAAAAAACCCGACACCATCAAATTTTTGCTCGTTGATACCATTGCCGATTGGAAACCCGGTAAAACAGTGCAAATTCTGGGGGGTGGAGGCGAAGAAAAACTGGCACAAGGCGAAGAAGAAGGCACTTCATTGGATCCCGCCAGTGAATATTATTATCTGCAAGACAGTCACCCACCGTTGGAAAACTACGTTTTTGAATTGCTGGCAGCCGGTGCGCCCACCGCGAAGAATTATCCTCACCTAAAAAACTGGTTACATACCTCTTGGCTAGGGCGGCACATTAGCAAAGATAAACTCAATATCAAAGAAGGCGCTGCGCAACAACGCCAAATTGGTCGTTTTGCGATGTTTCAAAATGTGCAAGGCATTGTCGGTTACATTGAGCGAGCCTTGCGGGAATTAAGAACGCAAGCCCGTGGTGCAACAATCAATGTTTGGATTGTTGGCTCGGCAGCAGGCGGCACCGGCGGTGGCACCCTGATAGATGCCGCTTTTATGACACGCTTGGTAGCGGCGAGTCAGGGCAGCGGTATCCAAGTCAGCGGTGTTATCGTATTGCCGGATATTTATAGTGATAAATCCGGCGTGAGTCTCGCCCGTGCCTATAGCCTCTTTCGGGAATTGGATCGTTTTCAAGAAGTGGGTTTTGGCAACCAGATTGATCACCGTTATCTGGTTGCCAATAAGCAATACTCTACGCAAGTCAGCTATGACAATACCGGCACACAGCGTGCGTTGGTAGAATCCACATTATTTGATAATTTGTTTTACTTGGGAAAACCGTGCCGAACTGATCCAGACAGAGAAGCCTTTTTTAGTTCCGTCGCTAATGCGTTGGATCCTTATCTGGATGAAGGGCAGGGGCGAGATCTATTACAACAAGCCATTAATAAAGTGGGATTTGCCGCGTCCTCTTTTGGGGCCGCGCGGCTTTATGTGCCTCAAGAAACCTACGCCGAATTATTTGCGTGGGAAGAAGTGTACGAATTGATTCGTTCTATCACGGCCCCGAAAATTGACGGCAAACAAGCGAATGATGTGTATTTTGGGGCACAGGCCGATCGACAAAACGGGGCTCGCAGCAAAGTTGAAAGCCTGCTGCCTTTATTTAAAGAGTTACTCCGGTTGGAAGGCCGAACACCAGAACATCTTGTTCAATTTGCCAAGAACACGTTGGTGCCCAAACAGATTGTCACCGCATGGTATCAATTTGGTGGTGCCGGCATTGTTGGTATCAAAATCACGCCAGCGGATTTGCAAAAAACCCTGTTTACTTATAGCAATCCTTATTTTTCGCTGACTGAACCTGATAGCGAAAAAGTGGCTAAACGTGAGATAGCCGTTAAAACGTTTAACGAAAACAAGGAGGCGAAATCTAAAGAAAAAGACCAAAAAATCTCGCGTGATCGGTTTGCAGAGGATTTAGTGCAATGTACGCAACGTTACACCAGTGATGGTAAAGGCAGCTTTGAGGAAGGCCGTAAGATTGTGTTTGAGGTATTATCTCAATTGCTCAGTGACAAAATTGATGCCCTGATTCAAGAGGAACTGGCGCGTAATCCCAGGATTGCTGAAGACAGTGCCGAACAAGCCAAAGGAACCGCGATGACTCGCCTGTATCAAGAAATCTTATGGGCGTGTGCGGAAGGCGGGCCGTTAGACACGATGTTCCATATTATCTCAACGTTCTTGGACAGCTTAGATGAAGAAGAAGGCATTCGCAGTAGTCAAGTTGTCAATGCCGCGAATACCTTGCACAACAGCAATCCGAAATTATTTGGTGCTTGGGTGGAAGAGCCACAACAGATTGCGCGTAATGAATGTGGCGAATACATCCGTTGGTATCAAAAACGTGGTTTGCTCAAAGATATGCAAAAGCTCGTTAAACATGTTCAAGCGCGATTTAATCAATGGGCCGATGCGTTTCGTGGCATCATTCAAGATTTAGTCATCAGTCAACCTGAGCGCCGCTCAGCCTTAGAAATCATCAGCACTGATCATCTTACGCGCCTGCAAGGACGCTTATATCGTTTAGCCAGAAATCGCAACGCATTAATCAGTTGTCAACCTGAACGTCCAGAAGGACGTGATGTGACAATGCAAGGCTATCGAGAAGTCTTGCGTCGCTATGCGGTGGGGGAGGACGAAAACCGTTTGGCTTATCAACTGTTAAGCAATGCCCGTTGGCAACTGAGCGTGGAAAAGGACAAACCACAAATTAAATTGATCGCACAATGGGGTGACAATCAGGAACTGACGTTTAATGTCGGCAATGAACTGCGTAACAACTTCTATCAAACATTGCATGATTATTTTAGATCAGTCATCGATGTGGAACTGGAT
>QNER01000877.1 GCA_003646175.1 Candidatus Parabeggiatoa sp. nov. 1 | reverse complement strand
GAGAGCGGCGCAATAATTTCAACATTTTGCATGTACTCGGCAACGCTAGGAATTCGGCCAAGTTTGGCACTAACCGCCGCTAATTCGGCTGAGGCTAAATAGACATTAGCATTTTTGCCTAAGCGGTTGGGAAAATTGCGTGTTGAGGTGGAAATTACCGTCACACCGTCTTTGACACGCGCCTGATTACCCATGCACAAAGAACAGCCCGGCATTTCAGTCCGTGCCCCGGCTTGCCCAAATGTCGAATACACGCCTTCTTGAATCAATTGATGCTCATCCATGCGCGTAGGTGGTGCGATCCACAAACGAGTGGGTACGTTGCCGGCATTTTCTAACACTTTGCCAGCAGCGCGGTAATGACCAATATTCGTCATACAGGAGCCAATGAACACTTCATCAATTTTGTTCCCCGCAACTTCGGATAAAAACTTAATATCATCAGGGTCATTGGGGCAAGCCAGCAACGGTTCTTTAATGTCGTTGAGGTCAATTTCAATGATTTCTGCGTATTCAGCATCAGCATCGGGTTCTAATAACACGGGATTTTTCAGCCAGGTTTCCATCGCTTCAATCCGCCGCTGCAAGCTGCGCTCATCGCCATAGCCGTTGGCAATCATCCATCTGAGCAAGGTGACATTAGAATTTAAATATTCAATAATGGGTTCTTTGTCTAAACGCACCGTGCAGCCATTAGCCGAGCGTTCCGCAGAAGCATCTGCAAATTCAAAGGCTTGTTCAACTTTTAATTGTGGTAAGCCTTCAATTTCCAGCACTCGCCCAGAAAATACATTTTGCTTGCCTTTTTTAGCCAGTGTCAATAAACCGGTTTGAATGGCTTGATACGGAATGGCATTGACTAAATCACGCAACGTAATTCCAGGCTGCATTTCGCCTTTAAAGCGCACCAACACCGATTCTGGCATATCCAAGGCTATGACGCCTAACGCGGCCGCAAATGCGACTAACCCAGAGCCGGCTGGAAAGCTAATACCGATCGGAAAACGGGTGTGCGAATCCGCGCCAGTGCCAACGGTATCGGGTAGAATCATGCGATTAAGCCAAGAATGGATAATGCCATCGCCAGGGCGCAAGGAAACACCGCCGCGTGTCCGTATAAAGTCAGGCAATCCGTGTTGCAATTGAATATCTATTGGTTTGGGATAAGCGGCGGTGTGACAAAAACTTTGCATGATCAAATCCGCTGAAAATCCTAAACAAGCCAATTCTTTTAATTCATCGCGTGTCATTGCGCCGGTGGTATCTTGTGAGCCGACGGTCGTCATTTTGGGTTCGCAATAAGTGCCGGGACGTATCCCTTTGACACGACAGGCTTTTCCGACGATTTTTTGTGCTAAGGTAAAACCTTTACCGGTATCTTGAGGTGGCACCGGACGGAGAAATAGGGAAGAGGGTTCTAAACCCAACGTTTGACGCGCTTTGTCAGTCAGCCCGCGCCCAATAATTAACGGAATACGGCCGCCGGCGCGTATTTCATCGGGTAGAGTGGTGGGACGCAGTTCAAAGTGACTGACTTGTTCCCCTTTGTTATTAACAATGCGGCCTTGATAAGGATAAAGGGTGATCACATCGCCATGGTTTAATTGGGAAACATCGCATTCTATCGGTAGTGCGCCTGAGTCTTCGGCGGTATTGAAAAAAATAGGGGCAATTTGCCCGCCTAAAATCACACAGCCTTGACGCTTATTGGGCACATAAGGCACCTCGTGTCCAAGATGCCACATTAATGAGTTGATAGCCGATTTACGTGAAGATCCGGTGCCAACGACATCGCCCACATAAGCTAACGGATAACCTTTTTGTTTGAGGATTTCTATGGTTTCCAAAGCTCCTTCGAGCCGGTGGGAGAGCATGGCTTTGGCATGTAGCGGAATATCGGGGCGACTCCATGCTTCTGAAGCGGGGGATAAGTCATCGGTATTGGTTTCACCAGCCACTTTGAACACTGTCACCGTAATCGCTTCTGGTAACTGGGGTTTTGCGGTAAACCATTCCGCTTCGCCCCAAGCATTTAGGACTTTTTGGGCCCATTCATTGGTTTTGGCTTTTTCCACTACGTCATGGTAAGCCTCAAACATTAACAGGGTATGCGATAAACCTTTAGCGGCAATCGGTGCCAGTTTGTCATCATCAAGCAAGTTTATCAGGGGTTGAATGTTATAGCCACCTAACATGGTACCGAGTAATTCGGCCGCTTGAGGTGGTGTTATCAACGGACAGGTGGTATTGCCTTTAGCAACATCGGCCAAAAAACTGGCTTTGACATAAGCGGCATCGTCTACGCCTGGGGGGACGCGGTGCGTTATTAAGTCAAGTGGCGTTTGTTCTCCCCAAATCCCCCCCTGTCTCTCTTGATTAAAGGAAGGATTTTTTAATAATTCTGTCAATGCCGCGACTTGCTCGGCATTTAAGGGCAACGGAGGCAATTCTTGGCTTGCGCGTTCTTTGGTATGTTGTTTGTAGGCATCTAACATATTGTTTATCCTCTAGTTATCTTCTAATTGTCAAAAAGTCACAAGTTAGCAGTTTTTAATCCGAATATTTCACAAACGAGTTTGTAAGAGTTATTTTTTTAACACAGAGGGCACAGAGTTACACAGAGTTACACAGAGTCATCGAGTTAAAAATCTCTGTGAAACTCTGGGGAGCGAAGTGCCTGAAGTGTTAAAGATTTAAAAACTGATAGGTGGTAAGGAGTAATCCCCGAAATCCGCGAAACCCGTATTAAAAAATGCTAGAATAAATCATTTTTGAGCTTTTGAAATTTTCCCTAACTCACCTTTTCCAAAAGGGAATATTATGAAACGTTTTGGATGGGGTTGCAAACCCTGCCCAACTAAATTTTTATAGGGAAAGGGTAGCTAAATCAGTTAACCATGCAGATTTATTATGAATAAGTCAAATTATCCTTATCCAATTTATTTGGACTATCCCCTGCATTCTGAGCCTAGGTATGGTTGGGGTAAGCCAGTACATCCACAACTATATGAAATTATTAACAAAGATAGGGAACGCTATGAAAAGCATTTGCGGGCTTTTTTAGCTTATCAAGCCCACTACACACGCATTCCCAAGCACCCCGCTGAGCTGGATATTAGTCAGCCAACTTGGATAAACGGTAGTTTACCGGGTTTGGATGCGGTGGCACTGTATGGTTTTATTTCAAAGTATAAACCCACCCGATATTTTGAGGTAGGCGTTGGTAATTCCACCAAATTTGCCAAACAGGCTATTAATGATCATAGTTTGGCAACGTCTATCACGGCTATTGATCCTTATCCGATGTCGGGCGTAGACGCAATCTGTGATACTCTCATTCAACAACCCCTTGAGCATTTGGAGTTAGAGATTTTCGATGAATTAGAAGCGGGGGATATTCTCTTTATAGATAATTCTCATCGCGTGTTTATGAATTCAGATGCCACCGTGGTTTTTTTGGATATTTTGCCCCGCCTCAAAGCCGGCGTTTTGGTTGAATTCCATGATATTGCACTCCCCTTTGACTATCCTCCCGAATGGATAGACAGATATTACTCAGAACAATATTTATTAGCAGCTTATCTATTAGCCGAAGGACAAAAGTTTGACATCATATTGCCCAATGCGTTCATCAGTTTAGACTCCCATTTAAACCAAATTATGAATCCTGTTTGGCAAGCACCCCAGATGAATGGCGATAAACATTTTGATAATTTGGCTAAAGCTGAAGACGGTTTAACTGATAGTCCACAACTCACTGATATGATTGAGACATTCGGTTCCTCTTTTTGGATAGTGATGAAATAACATGGTGTATATAGACGTTCAGAAAAATATTTAGGGCAAAACCGTAAAGCTTTACGTCTGAAAAACTATTGAAAAGGGCAACCGCAAGGGATTTAACCTACAATATATAATTGTAACAAAGGGGTAACCCTTTATGGTTGCCACCGATATAATGGGCATGTAGGGGCAATCCTTTATGGTTGCCATCGATGAATGAGAACAAAATATGAAAGTGCTTATGGTAACACGAGAAAGTCATGCCGACAAACGCTATGGTTTAGGCAGAAGTTTAGCGCCGTTGATTGAGGAATTGACTCAGCGGGGTATTGACGTT
>QNER01000876.1 GCA_003646175.1 Candidatus Parabeggiatoa sp. nov. 1 | reverse complement strand
TTAAGAAGGTTTGCTCGGCATTTCGCCATTGTTCTTGTATCAGTGCTAACATCCCGCGCACTAAGGATTCATCGGCTTTTTGTTGATTATAAAATAAGCGCAATGGTAAACGCCATAATATTCGCAACAAGCGAATAAGAATAACAACGACAAGCCATGCCAATATCAGTGCCAAGATAAACACTGATAAACTGGTTTCCAGCGTCCACGCACCACGTCCTATGACAATAAACCCAGGGTCTTTTAGGGACAATAACACAAAAGCAACGGCTGTTGCTAAGATAATAAATAGTAAAGTGATAAACCATTTCATTGGACAAAACTCCGCTGTGCAAAGTGTCGCTGCGCTTGGCTTTGTACTTTAACTGGGTTACTGGGAGCCGATAAGCGTTGTAAGAGGTTGAGTGAGTCAGAAATATCTGGCAATGCTGGGTTTAATACAATGTTTTGCATATCGGCTAACTCTTTTTGCAATGCGTTGACTTTGTTATCATTTTGATCATAGTAACGCTTCAGCCAATCGCGCACTGCTGAAATTGACGTGGCAAAGTTTTGGGTGTCACGGCGCAACAGAAAAGAACGCGCACTTTCGAGTTTCAGGTGCAAGATTTGTGCGACAAGCGCACGTTGCCCAGGCGTGAGAAAGCCGCTATCCGCTTCCGTGTTATAGCGTATCACCACCAACTGTTTTAATTCATCCCATACTCGTTCTTGCCAAGGTTGCTCCTGATATAACACGGTTGGTGGTGGCGTGTCGGTTGCGCGAGTGCCTTGTAACAAAGGTAGCTCATCCGCCTGTGCTATCTGTTGTGCCAATCGCACCGCTAATCCGGCAATGTCTGGACGCTCTAACTCACGTAAACGCTTAATATCTTTCAACAGTTGCGTTCTCACTGGCAGCAAAGTTGGCTTATTTAAGTGTTGTAAATGTTTATCAGCCACGATCAAAGCAGCCAACGCACCATCAGGATCATGTGCCAATTGCAACCGATGAAGTGCAATGGTGAGTAAATAGTTAATTTCAGCCAACTTCCAATCATCATCATTCTGTGGTTGCTGCTCGATTTGATGAACAAGGGCGGTGAAATGGTTTTGCAAACGTTGTTGTTGGTAGGATAATTCCTGAAAGTGTGTTTGCAAGGTTTCCAACTTGGCTTGATTCTCTTGGGACTGTAAAGCCTGTAATTCGCTTTGCAGCGTCGCGACTTGTGTCCTTAAAACCTGCACTTGTTGCTGTAATTCCAGTGGCAGGCGAGTCGATTTTTGCCACAACGGCAGCACGAAGACAAACGTGCCCACTAATAAGAGTATCAAAAGTAATAGCCAAAAACCGCGACGCTTTTTCAGTGGCGGTGGTTTTGTGACTGTTTGCTCAGTTTCAGTTTGTGTACTCATGTGATTTCACCTTTTTAAGGGGAAAGGGGAACCTAGTACTTAGCTCAGGAGTCCAAACTTTAGTTTGGAAGAGCCAAGATAAATCTTGGACTCCTGTTACTCGTCAATAGAAAATTGACAAAGTACTAGTGTCATTTCGACTTGAGTTTGAAATCTTAACATATTAACAACCAACAGATTTCATCAGTTTGGCTCGAAATGGCAAAATATCAGTTTTTGACAATATTTAGTATACGCGATGCTCAACTTGTTTTAAGTCATTTTCCGTAAATACGCACTGTTTTATAGTACTCACTATAAAAATAAATGGGTTATAAAGTTGAGCATTAGATTTAATATATATGAATTTACCCACTTTGTGCTAGTAATTACCCATTACCTATTACCCATTATCAATCAGTTGATGTACATGTTGTTCAATCTGTTTTAACGCAAATGGGGGATACGTCTTATCCAAATCAATATTCGCTTTCGTCCACTTTGGAAAGCGTTTTTCCCTAAGTGGACGGTGTTCATCTTCATCCAGTGCGCTTACCACCTATCAGTTTCTAAATATAAGTACAACTTCTTTCCGAAAAAAACGAATGGAAAATGCTGAAACCAAATCAAATCTTTGAATTTATTAAATTTTATTGAATTTTAATTAAAAAAAATGGAAAACGCTATTGAATTTTAATTCGTTTATTTCGTTAATTCGTTGTACTTGGCTGAGCTGATAGGTGGTAAGAGCCAGTGCGATAATTTTATCGGCATTGGCAAAATCCGCATCAACCGTTTGAATAGGAAAACGTTCATTCTTCGGCACCATGCAGGAATACCGACAGCGAGATGTTTTTGAACAAATAATCCACAGGCATTATATTTTTAAAAACTACCCACCCCTTGCAGTCGTCGCTAGAGCGTTTGAAAAAACCTAAAGGCTTCACGTAGTTTATCAAATACTATCGTCAATCCCAGTTCATCCATTAAATCACGCCATCTGTGTGCAGCATCAAACAAGACATCAGTCACTGGGTTGACAGGCAATTTTTGAGTCCAGACGACTAACGCGTCGGGGTTGAAAATCGCGGTAACAAGCAGCGCGATGATTAAAATGCCATACAGTTTATGTAATTGGGTGGTGTGCATACCAACACCCATTAATGGCAGCGGTGTCAATTCAGATTGTTCAGTTATTGCAGTCATTGGTAGAAAACCCATTTTATTTACGGATGCTATCCCTTCTTAGGGATAGTATCCGTTTTAGTATATTACGGATGCTATCCCTTCTTAGGGATAGTATCCGTTTTAACATACTAGAATTGGAAATAAATAAAGGGCGCAACGCCTTCCATACCAAATGCTTCTATGGCTACAATGACAAATCCTACCAATAGCCCTTGTACAAGAATAGGTTGGCGATTGAAAAACGTCTCTATTCTGTTCAGGGTTTGAGGTGGCGTAAAGTGGATGCTGATACCCAGGATAATCATCGTGACAATAAAGGGCGTGACGAGTGTTGCCGGAATATCCCAATTGCCGAAAGCGGTAAGAAAGCTGATAGCCAGTTCAAAGTCTTCGGCACGGAAAAAAATCCATGTGAAACATATAAAGTGAAAAACGAAAAAAATCATCAAGTAACGGTGTAATGTGGATTTTTGCCGATTCCGAAAGCCACTCATGAAACGTTCAACCATCAAGCCAATCCCGTGAAAAGTGCCCCAGAGCATAAAATTCCATGCAGCACCATGCCAAAGTCCACCAAGCAACATGGTAATAAAGAGGTTGCGATAGGTTTTAAAAGTGCCATGCTGGTTGCCACCTAATGGGATATAGAGGTAATCGCGTAGCCAAGTGGATAATGAAATATGCCAGCGATGCCAGAAATCGCGCAAACTGTCGGCCCGATAGGGTTGATCAAAATTCTTGGGGAAGTGATAGCCGAGCAGGGCAGCAACACCGATGGCAATGTCGCTGTAAGCACTGAAATCACAATAGATTTGAACCGCATAGCCGTAACACGCGAGAATTAAATCTAATGTACCATAGCGCGTTGGATCAAAAAAAACCGGATCAACCAAATAGACTGATAAATAGTTCGCAAGAATGGCCTTTTTAAATAACCCCCACAGGATAAGCAATAATCCCATAGAAGCAAGCAAGTGATTTGGAGCCGGTTTAGCTTGAAGTTGCGGCATAAAATCGGCCGCCCTGACGATAGGCCCTGCAACCAGTTGTGGGAAAAATGAGATGTAGAGCATGACATCCAGCAGGCTATAGTTCCCTTGAACTTTGCCACGATAGACATCGACAATGTAGGAGATACCTTGAAAGGTAAAAAATGAAATACCCACCGGTAGGATAATTTCAAGGAAAGGTAAATCTCTCTCTATCCCTAATGTGTACAATAACTCCGCCAGCGATTCAAGAAAAAAACCATAGTATTTAAAAAAGCCAAGAATGCCAAGGTTCAGAGTGATGGCGATGAACAGTATGAGTTTGCGTCGGATGGGTAGATTTTCGATAAGGCGCCCGGCCATAAAATTCAGAAACGCGCTGGCCGTTAACAAAAAAACCAATCGCCAATCCCAAAAACCATAGAAAAAATAACTGGCTAGGAGTAAAAATAATTTACGTCCGTCAGGTTTACGGTGTAAAAACCAACTGACAAAAAATACGACTAGGAAAAAGAGGCCGAAGTTGAGAGTAGGAAATAGCATTTTTAGCAATAATGGAAAGCGATGGTTATTAGT
>QNER01000875.1 GCA_003646175.1 Candidatus Parabeggiatoa sp. nov. 1 | reverse complement strand
TAAGGGACTCATCATGAGACAACCTAAACAAAAGCGTGGCTTAATGCGACGAGCCACAATCACACTGGCTGCCATTGCAGCCGGCGCACTCCCCATGCTGACACCACAATGGATGACCTCGGTGGCTGCGTATGGCTATGGCTATGGGGTTTACGATCTCAGTAAAAAAACACTTTCCTTTAGCGAAGTGATTATTCCTTACTTGGATAGATTCAGCAGTGGTGGTGTTGTGAATCGTGGCGTGTTTGAAGCTAAGCTGCAAGATTTAGGGGATTTGAATTTTGTACTCATTCCAAGCAGTATAAAACCTGCAGCCAATTTCACGCCACCCGGCAGTTTCACATCTGGTCAAGTCATCTATGACCACACCACTGGGAAACTCAAAAGTCCTTATGTGAGTGTGCAAACAAAGATGGAGATCGGGGGCTTTACTTACGAAGGCCCTGAAGTGTGGTACAAAGATGTAGAACTCGAACCGCCTACTACGGGTACCCCTGACGTTCTAGAGTTCACCGTGACGAATGCCACACCTACACCGTCAGGACCGTAACACTGAAAAACCTGATTGACCCGTTGAATGCGGGCATAAGGAAAAATTCCCGAAACCTCAGCCATATCAGAGCGTTTCGGGAATTCCCAACTGACGAACGAAATAACAAGGGCAACGTTTTTATCGGTGCCGTCCAAACTGATGCTTGACGATCAGGTGACAGCCCCGTAAACCCGTAGATTAGGGATTCTCTCCTTAAATCTAATTTTACCCCGCCACCGTGCGGGGTTTTTTTATGCTTAAAAAAAACGTCAACTAACAGAAATCCTTAAAAAGTAAATTGATATAGGGCAAATCATGGCCCACAAAATAAACGCTTCAACACAGAGACACAGAGTGACACAGAATTTCACAGAGAAATTCCCAGCATTAAAACTCCGTGACACTCTGTGATACTCTGTGAACTCCGTGTTAAAAAAAAGGATTAATTAGCCCTAATTTAGGGGCCATAAAACGTTTTGAATGATTTCAAATAAAATCATGGCCCACAATTGAAACTCTTCAACACAGAGACACGGAGTTACACAGAATTTCACAGAGAAATTCTTAGCTTTATAACTCTGTGAGACTTTGTTGCCCAAGTACTACTTTTTTAGGTTTTTTTTATCCGTTTATTTCGAGTATCCGTTGTACTACTTTTTTAGGTTTTTTTTATCCGTTTATTTCGAGTATCCGTTGTACTACTTTGATCAGTATCCGTTGTACTACTTTGATCAAATCAGTTAGTTATTCGTTACGATATGGCATTAGGGCACCGCCCCTGGCGTTGCCCTGGCAAGCCAAGCCCCAACGGGGCGACATTAATAAAGCCTGGGGCACCGCCCCAGGCTTTTTCAGACATTAATAAAGCCTAGGGCACCGCCCCAGGCTTTTTCAGACATTAATAAAGCCTAGGGCACCGCCCCAGGCTTTTTCAGACATTAATAAAGCCTAGGGCACCGCCCCAGGCAACACGCAACAAAAAATAGATATTATTATGAGCTTAAATGTTATTTATGGCAAAGCAAAGAATGAAATGGCTATCAAGGCACTCATTAATAGACTAAAAAGTCTTCAAGTAACAGGTACACTATATATTGGTTATCCGATTCTAGCTTTGGCAAATGAATCAATCACCCTTGATGCGCTCCTTGTCGCAGATAAATTAGGACTGGTGGCGTTCCTTATGCCGCAGACTCAAGAAATTAATTGGCTTACCCCTGATGATGTAGCAAAACTACAAGATAAGCAAGATCAGCTTTTCTACGCCGTAGCCAATAATTTGGGCCGACATGACAATTTGCGAAACAAACGCAAACTGGCGATTGCTGTCAATGTCGTCTCGTTTTTTCCGGATTTAACCAAGTTATCTGCTGATAAAGCCGAGGTTATCGTTGCTACCAACGAGACGCTAGGTGATATACTTGCAAAATGCCAACAAACAGAACCTAAATATCTCCCGGCGTTAAATGCCGCTATTCAGAAAATAACCAACATCAAACCCGTTAAAAAGCGCGACAATGTTAACAAAACCAATTCAAAAGGGGCAATACTGAAAAAAATTGACAAAGAAATTGCCAACCTCGACGATTGGCAAAAACAAGCGGCGATTGAAACCCCCGACAGCCATAAGCGAATTCGGGGATTGGCGGGTGCCGGCAAAACGATGGTACTGGCGTTAAAAGCGGCCTATCTACATTCTTTATATCCTGACTGGCATATCGCCGTCACTTTCCATACTCAAACACTTGCTCAACAATTCAAAACGTTAATACGTCGGTTCAGTTATGAACATTCCAATGAAGAGCCTAATTGGGATAAACTACAACTGCTTCATGCTTGGGGAAACCGTAGTCAGCCCGGGCTATACTCAGAAATTGCCACCCGTCTTGATTATCCGGTGCGGGATTTTCTCTATGGTAAAACCAAACATGGCCCCAAAAAAGCTTTCGAGGGAGTTTGCAATGAATTAATAGCGGTTATCCAGAACCGAGAAGTCCCGACACTATACGATGCAGTTCTGATTGATGAAGCACAGGATTTGCCCAGTTCATTTTTCAGACTGGTTTACCGATTTCTTACGCCAGAAAAGCGGGTTGTCTGGGTTTATGATGAATTGCAGAATCTCACCACTGACAATTGGATACCGCAGCCAGAAAGGCTTTTTGGGCACAATGAATTGGGACAACCTAACGTCAGACTCACAAATACCGAGGGTGAAGCACGTCAAGATATTATCCTGCCCATTTGCTATCGGAATACGCCTTGGGCATTGACTGTCGCTCATAGCTTAGGTTCTGGTATTTACCGACAAGCGGGACTTGTCCAACTGTTTGAAGACGATGCGGTATGGGAGAAAATAGGCTATGAATTAATAGAGGGACAATTTCAACCGAATGCGCGTGTTGTATTACGGCGTAACGAAACGTCATTTCCCAAGTTTTTTAAAGACTTACTGTCACCTGATGACGCGATTTCATGCCATCATTTTGAAGACTTCGAGCAAGAAATCAACTGGATTGCTGATCAAGTGTTCAATAACCTTCACGAAGACGAGTTAGACGCTGACGATATTCTCATCATTCTTGCCGATGCGCTAACAGCAAAGACTAAAGCCAACCAACTTATTTTAGCTTTGCGAGGACGTGGAATCCAAGCACATCTTGCCGGGGTAACCAGCAGTGTTGACGAACTATTTAGCGCCGATTCGGTGGCAATCGCCACTATTGAACTCGCCAAAGGCAACGAAGCCCCCATGGTGTATGTTGCCAATTCTGACTATTGTGCCAATGGATTTGAACTGCTCAAACTAAGAAATGGCCTATTTACCGCAATTACTCGTTCTCGTGCGTGGGTACGTCTTTGCGGGAGTGGCGACGGAATGCAGCAAATCAAAGCCGAGTTTGACGCGCTCAAAAGCCAGAACTTTTCACTGAATTTTACCCTGCCCGAAGAAGCGGACAAATTACGGACACTCAACCGTGATCGTAATACAACAGCCGAAAAAGCCAAACTTAAACGCGCTATAGAAGGTATCAAGGATTTTCTTGAACTGGTTGAAAATAAAAAAATGGATATCAACACGCTTCCCGTTGATTTGAGACAAGGACTGGAACGGATTATTATAGGAGGAACCAAGGAGTCCAAACTTTAGTTTGGCAAGAATTTTTAAGAGAATTTCCTGAAGAGTATTTTAAGCAAACCATTTTTTCGGAGGAAGAAAAATTAATACATTTTTCTTGGAGATAATGAATTTGTTTATCTGATTTAGTTCACAAGGCTCATGTAGGATGTCTATAAATAATGCTAAATTGGTTATTTAGACGACCTAATTTGAGGGCCATAAAACATTTTGAATGAATTCAAATAAAATCATGGCCCACAAAATAAACGCAAAATACATGCGCCTCTAGCCAGGGGCGATGCCCCTGGCTATATTAATGTCGCCCCGTTGGGGCTTTAGCCCCAAAGGGGCGTGTTATTTAAAGCCTGGGGCACCGCCCCAGGCATCGCCCCAATGCCATTAAGTTAAGATATAACCTATTGATTTTTAATAATTTTTTTTGTCTGTTAGGGTGGGGTACCCGATTTTTTACTT
>QNER01000874.1 GCA_003646175.1 Candidatus Parabeggiatoa sp. nov. 1 | reverse complement strand
TAACAAATCGGTGTTAACCCAAAAGATAGGGCAAATCAATATTAAACTCGCGGACTTAAAGCAACAAGCAGCGGCCGCGCAAAAACAATCTGCCACAAGAAAAGAGGCTATGGCTGCCTATCAGAAACAAGCAGCGGACTTAGAAAAAGAAATTGCTGATTTATGGCAACTTTACGAGGCGCTCCAGTAAACAGAGTTGAACGATATCACCCTTTTTATTACCGTGATTTTCTGTAGGGGGCCGGCAAGCGGGTGATATTGATTGTCATATTTTTTGAGTTTCTGCCACCCGCTTACCCACCCTACAAACAGATGGTGGGCAAGCGGGTGATATTGATTGTCATATCTTTTGAGTTTCTGCCACCCGCTTACCCACCCTACAAACGACAAACAGGTTTATTATTATTTGTTTGGGGGTAGCGCTCAAAGCACCCACCTTTTTAAATTCTTAATGGCATTAACACTTTTAAACCAATGACACAGGTAGGTAAAATGTTTAAAAAACAATTTGGCGAAGGTACCAAAGCCTTCGTCACCCATTTGCATCATCACCCGTGCGAAATAGCATTTTGCCACGTTTCCAAGCTAATACGTCCGGTTTTGCTCAGCGGGCTGTTTTTCAATAACATCGCTTGTACAACGAATATCAACGATGCCAACACAACCGCCGGACCTGTTGTCCTTCAGGATAAAGCCGCAGCGGCGATGCCTACGGACAACCCGCATGAAGGCCGTCGCAAAACTGAACAGAAAGCAGTTTCTCGCGAAAAAATTGCGGATGCTCAACAAAACCTGAATATTTTAGGATATGACCCCGGTAATTTTGACGGGGAATTCACCTCTAAAACTCAAATGGCATTGAAAGCTTTCCAGACAACCTCAGGCATCCCTGTCACCAGCGAACTGGACTCTGCAACACGTGTTAAGTTAGAAAACGCGGTGCAAAGCAAGCGAAAACCGCTCACCGCAGGAGACACGCTGGTTTCGCCAATACCCTCTGTTCTTGAGAATCATCAACAACAAGAAAGCCCAGAAAACGAACCCAGTACGACGACGGTTTTTCAGGACGAACTCTCAACGCCTTCAACACAGAGCACCAGTTTTTTTGATATCCAAGCCGTGGGTGTTCACCGAGTCGCTGCCAAGCTTGCGGAAATCGGTTATTTTCACGGTAGTATCACACAAGCCACGCTTGAAGAGGTAAAAACAGCGCTCAAATCATTCCAACAGGATATTAAGGTAGCAGCCAGCGGCATTTTGGATGATATGACTTGGGAAAAGCTTCAAAATGTCAAGCTCAGTCGTGCCAAACAAGCTGAACTAGAAGCAGTCTCCACCACCGATACACCAATCATTGTGACTCCAAGCCAACCACAACCAGCGAAGGCACCTGTTGTCAAACCCAAGCGCAAATTGCTTGATCCAACCTTGCCCGTTTTTGCGTTGACACCAGGTGACACGGTTTTTGCGATTGAATCCATTGAATGTAAAAGCCAATATGAAGCCTTAGTGTTATTTTACCAAGGCGAATTGCAACAAGTCCAAAATGGCAAGGTACAAGTCAGTCCCAATGAACGTTATGCAATGTGGTACGACATCCGCCGTGAAGGCGTGTCAAAAACCGATTGGTGGTGTATTCCCAGAAAACGCTTTTGTTACTCAAGTATTGCTTTTTCAGACTGGGGGGGAAAATTAAAAGCCGGTGAAGCCAGTCAGTTTAAGAAAACTTGGACGATACCTAGCCACCTTGATATGACGGCTTTAGCGGCTAAGTCAGCCAAACAAGCCTGTCCGTTTTCAGACACCGCGCAAGCAACCCCCCCTAAAAAAAAACCTCTTAGCCAATCAACACTTTTGCCTAACAACTGGCCTCAAAAAGCACTGACGAGAATTATCAGCAAAAATCATTACTTACGTCCCAAACTGGCGGATGTGAGAGCAGTATCAAGCCAAATAACTAATGTAGAAAGCCTGAATCACCACTTAAACCAGCTCGATCCTTATTCAAAGTATTTAACGGCCAAACAATATGCGTTTTACCAAAAACGCTGGGCTCAAAAACAAACCGGTTTAGGGCTTAATATTTTGGTCAATGGTGAAAATATGTTGGCGGTTCCGATTCACAGAGGCCCCGCTTATAAAGCCGGTTTGAAAGAACCTCGTTACCTTATCACGTTAAATAGGAAAAAAATCGTCGCGAGTGATTTTTCCTCTTTCAGTTTTCTGACTCAATTATCATCGGGGACTAAGATACCTTTATTAGTCTCCAACACACCCCAACATACCCCAAGCCCCGTGGCAAGTCACCTCGACAACGGGAATCCAGAGATGTGTCAGGATTGCAAAAGTGCTCCTAAAACCAACCAATATGTGGTAAGAGTAGCGCCTTTTAAAAACCCATCGGTGGAATATCTGAAGGCGGGCAAACTTCGCTTGATTCGCGTCCATAAATTTGATGATCGTGACACGACAAAACGGCTTAAAGCTTTTGTCCTCAAAGCACTTAAACAAGGTAAAGACATTATCATCGACTTACGTTATTGCCCGGGTGGCAGTTTATTTGCAGCCATTGATGCGGTATCATTATTTGTGCCCCCTGATTTAGAGGTGAGTTATCTCAGCAGGACGGGCTATAGAAAACCTCAACCGTTTGTTTCCCTGCCCGGCAGAATTGTCAAAAATCAAAACATTTATGTATGGGTGAGTCCTTTTACGGCGAGTTCAGCCGAGGTTTTCGGGCGCATTCTCCAACACTACGCCCAAAATGCAGTGATTGTCGGTACCAAAACCAAGGGTAAATGTTTATCACAACAAGTATTTGAATTTGATGATGGTTCGGCTTTGCAACTCTCCGTATTTGAAATATTTGGCGCTGATAAATTACCGTGTGAAGGTATTGGCATGAACCCAGACGTGGAAATTCCCCGCCACAAAATACTGAATAATCAATATATCAGGAGGGTAATGAAGAATAGGTAATGGGTAATAGGACAATCGTTTCAGGCGAACCTGGTACGAAAAAACGAAATTTATTTCGTGATGCTATCGCTTTTTTTGCGATAGTATCACTTTTGCGAGATAGCATCACGGCTTGATGGTTTTAGTTTCGTAGGGTGGGATCGCTGTCGGCACTCTCTTAAACATTGTCTTGAATCTTAACGCTTAGCAGCCCACCAGCCTCGAAATGAAAATAGGCAACACGTTTAAAGCTTTTTCCGTTTAAAATAAAAAAATTACTCCTTATGGTACTTGAGCTTTTAGCCATGAGTTTTAGCTCATGGTGGTGAAAGGTTTTTTCGTTTCATAAAATAATAGAAGGACTTGACTCAGGTTCCAACAGTTACCCGCCTTGAAGTGATACTATCGCGGCAAGCGATAGCATCACTGGGTACATTATTTTTTTTGAAGTCCCTTATTTCACAATTCACAACTTTCACTAGGTATTGTCTATGCGTAACTTCAAATTTATCAAGGCTTTCAATAGAATAAGCTATGTGTTGATAGCCTTAATTTTTATCAATCACATTGCTTGTACAACGAACAACCCAAAAAAGGAAATATCTCCGGCATCGATGGTTCCGAATGAACCGGTGACATCTTCAGCAACGGACGGAAAACAGAACCAAAAAACGGAACATCTATCGCGTATTTCAAGCGATAAACTCGCTTGGGCACAACTAAACCTCGAACTATTAGGGTATTCCCCCGGTAATGTCCAGGGAAAATTGACAGCACAAACCCAAACAGCATTGGCTAAATTCCAAAAAAAATCAGGGTTGCCTGTCACAGGCTCCTTGGAACCCTCAACCTTTCAAGCGTTGGAACAAGCCGTAGCCGTGCAAAGCAAACGCTTATCTCAACCACCGAGAAAAACCGTGCGTCTGCGTCCGCCATCGGATGTTCCGCCAACCAAACCAAGCGTTATCGTCACTCAGAACCAACCTACAACGCTGTTTTTTACCAATATCCAAGCGGTGGGTGTTTACCGAGTTGCAGCCTATCTTGCTGAGGCCGGTTATTTTCAAGGGCCGATTAAATACGCTCAGCTTGACATGGTGGAAGCGGCTTTAAAAACATTCCAACTGGATATTGGGGTGAAACCAAGAGGCATTTTGGATGGGACGACTTGG
>QNER01000873.1 GCA_003646175.1 Candidatus Parabeggiatoa sp. nov. 1 | reverse complement strand
GAGACGTTTCCCCTACACCGCCTAGTTCATACTCATAGTCCATAATGCCAGCCGTCACTCTGGGTATCACCATCAAATCTTGTGCTTCCACCAATGGTGAGATGAACTGTGAAGTCAAAACAATAAAAATAGAAAATAACGTGGTCAACCAACCGCTTCTTTGTTGTTTACCCATAAAAAACTCCCTGAGTTGAGATAAATTAATCTTTGTTCCTCTTACTTTAAAACGCCAAAACCACAAAATCCGGCTTTGGTTATGTTTAAGGAGCAAGCTCCCTGGGGCAATAAACCATCTATCACCTTAGTTAAAAAACGAATCAAAATATTTCTCGCACCATGTATATCTCGGTTCACCCTTTTTCCTTGGAATCGAATTGAAGCTTTCCCGCCCAAGGTAGAGAGAATAGAACCATCCCACAAGGTTTTGGAAGTATAAGATTCATTAACATCTATCACAGTCTTACCATACTTTTTAGCCATCCACTTCAAGGTTTGTTTAAACTTGTAGTGAGCCAAAGCAAGCATACTTCTCACCGTTTGACGTCTTATAAAACGTTTTCTGGTTTCAGTACTTTTTTGACACATCTTTTTAGTTTCAAAGCTTGGAAGTAAAATAACATCATGGTTTGAAACCAAATCAATCGCCACCCGCCGATGTAAATCAGCGACTAAGTTTTGTTGTCTAACTTTAATTTTATGAATCGCTTGCTTGAGGTTTTTTAATCTGTCTTGAACCCATTGTTTGCTTTGGTCTTCTTGCTTGAGTTTATCGCGTAACGATAATAAATTATCCAAAGCCAACATTAGTGGAACAAGTTTATCATTCACAAAACCTTCACCATAGCTTACCGCATCTTGATCACTAAAACGGGTTTGAAATGTTCTTACGCCGGGATCAAGTGCAACAATAGATAAATGTTCTCGTTTTTTCTTAGCAACCACTCTTTCTTGCTTTACACTTGCAAACCATTGACCATTTGCATAAGTGACAATGGCAGTTTTACCTTTTGCCTCATCAGGTAGATTTTCCGACCAATAACATCCTTGAAGAATCTTTGGAAAAATTTCTTTTTTAGCTGACAATCTTGGTACAACAAAATACTGTTCTGTCGCGCACCGCGACATAAAAGTAAGAACGGCTTTTTTCCCTTGAGTACGTTTCTTAATAACCGCAGTGCGTGTTTCACAAGCTTTTTTATATGCCGCTTGAATTAAATTGCTATTATAGCTAACGTCGTTTTCTTCGCACTCACAAAAACACCAATCACAAATTTGTGTTCTAAATTCGCTAGATGGTTTTCGTCCTTTGCGTATAAATTCAATTGTCAGGTTATATGCCCGACGATAGAGGTTTAGAGAATCAAACCACAAGTTCTCATTTATCGGATAAATCCTTACCTTTTTGCTTATTATTGCGTTTTGCGCTTCGCTTTCCATAGTAGGAATTGATAAACGAAGTGATGAACACGATGAGCATTGTCGTGTCGAATTGTTCGGTGTTATCAGCTTCTTCCAAAAGCTCGACTCTTCCATAACATAGTTGAAATCCCCAACAGACAAATCAGGTTTTGGTGATTCTATCTGATATGGTTGCCACAAGATGTTATGGATATCCGTTGATAACGAATTCCAAAAAGGTTTTATATCTTTGTCGATTTTTGT
Organism: Candidatus Parabeggiatoa sp. nov. 1; assembly: GCA_003646175.1. Classification (GTDB taxonomy): domain Bacteria; phylum Pseudomonadota; class Gammaproteobacteria; order Beggiatoales; family Beggiatoaceae; genus Parabeggiatoa. Next base: position 2,481 of record QNER01000873.1, on the reverse strand, counting down.
GAAATCTGCTAGCAACGTCAAAGATAAACCTTCATCTAATTTTGTTGTCATTGTCACCTTTACTTTATCCAAACAAGGATGCTTTGCTTATCACTAGAATATTAGGATAATTTGGTGTTGAACTTAGTAAACTAAATATTAATTTATTATACTAAAAATAATTATTGTCTGTCAATATATTTGGTGATTTGTTTTTCTAATTTTGTGGTTTTGGTGTTTAATGTGAACTGTCTGTTTCATCTAGTCTAGTACAACGGCTTGGCGCAGAGAGAGTTAATCCGTTGCACTAGAGAGAATCAATCCGATACGTCTGGTTGCACATTCTTTTTATGTACGATTTTACCGCCTTCGTAGCACCAAATTTCAATGGACGTGAGAACATCTCCATTTTCATCAAAATCAACATTGCCAGATGCGCCTTCATAGTTGATTTTTAGTCCGGAGTCTAGCATTTTCATAGCTCGTTTCAAGCCTTCTGGACCGGCTATTACTTTTGGCACTTCTGGATCATTCACGCGACGCAGGTAATCACGAATAATAATAGGTGTAACTTCTTCACCAATAGCTTGAGCAGCATAAGCTGCAAGTCCCGTGACAACAACGGCATCATACACATGGCGTTGATACAAATTTGTAGGTTCATCATCATATTCACGTTTGTAGCTTTCGATAAACAGTTCCGTTGAGTCTGTCTCTTTACCTCCGGGGGCAGTACCGCACATGCCCTCCAAATTTTCATGCCCTACTGTGTCAACAATGTCTTGCCCTTTAGTCCCGTGAACAAAAAGGAATTGATTAAAAAGATTATAATCAATAGCCTCCCGTAGATAGACCTTTGCATGTTCTGGGTAGCTTATAGCGATAAGTGCTTCAGAATTTTCGGGGTTAGCCTGTTGCAATTCAAATAGATAACTTTCTCCACCTTCAAATTCAGGAGACAGTATTTCTTGATGCGGTACATTGGCGACTACTGTACCACCCAAAGCAGTGAAATGATCTGTGAATACTTCATTTAGACTTTGACCATAAGGGTTGTCAATGTAAAGTGAAGAAACACGCCGATAACCCGTGTCAAAAGCTAACTCAGCCAAAACAGTACCTTGTAATTTATCAGATGGTACGAGGCGAAACAAGAAATCTTGACCCTCATCTGCTGGCAGATTAGTAATTTTATACGAACCTGAGATGTAGGAAATTTGCGGTATTTGGTTGGGGATAGTTAGTTGTTCAGCAATAGCAATTGTCACGTTACTAGATGTTGCTCCAATAAGTACCTTTATCTTTCCTTTTTCAATTAGTTCGCGTGCTGCTACCACACCCACTTCTGGATCACTCTTACTATCAGCCACAACCCACCCCACAGAATAACCAGCTTTGGCTAAGTCATTGATAGCAACCAATGCTGATTTATGAAGTGGTTTTCCATACTCAGACGACAAAGCACCAGAAAAAGGAAAAATACCCCCCATCTTGACTGAATAGGTAGGCGAATTCGGAATTGAAATCTCCTCATCGTCATTGCAGCCACCCAGTGCCACCATAAAAGAAAGCATCATCAATAGATACAACGATTTACTCATATGACCTCCATAAGAAAAGTGAAACTGCTAAGTTGTTGATTAATCTGTTTAAATACGGTTAGTTCTGACAGGGACAAGAATAGCAGGTAGTAAAAAAACCACCCGTACAACAACGACATTGTTGCGTTTTTTTAGGTGTTCTAATCCCCCCTAACGAAAAATAATCTAAATTAATATGCTGATGCCAAGGTACTTGTCTTCCATAACTTTTTCTGTCTACGGTTGCATCTAATCGCATAAATATTCTTTTTATGCCTATTCTTTTTTTGATTGCCCTTTTTAGTATTCGAACTAAGGTTTTAGTATAGATGTTACGACCTCTTATCGTTTCTTCATGAGGGTACGCAATAATAAAACCACTTTGATTTGAAAACGGTAATGGTTTTGTTGTCAAACCGTCACAGAGGCTTTGTGCGTTTCTATAATTATAGGGTTTCTCATAACAAGCATCTAAGATAATGATACTTTTACTGCTTGCTGTTGTCATATCCTCTATAATTTGATTCACAGAAACCGCTTTGAATTTTAAATGTCTTTCAGAACGAATGTAAAAATTATTAACCGGCACTAAAAAATGTTGTCTTTGCCCTTGTGCCCCATGCCCGGCAAAATAAAATAACCCCGTACTTTGTGGCACATTTCTTAATCTATTTGTAAACTCATAAATCGCATTTTCCATTGCCCTATAATTTAGATTCATTCTCAGAGTCACCTCAAAACCAAGTTGTTTTAAGACATTCGTCATGTTTTGAGCATCATTGGCAATATTATGTCTAGGCTTTCCATAGCGATATTCACTATTACTTATTACCAATGCAATTTTACCCGTCTCAGCATAAAGAGATTGGATGCCCAAACTAAATAGACACAGTAATAGAATGAAAAAAAAAGAACCACAATG
>QNER01000872.1 GCA_003646175.1 Candidatus Parabeggiatoa sp. nov. 1 | reverse complement strand
CACGATACGGCAGCACAGCCTTCATTAACCGTCGATTCCTTTGTCGATGTGTTACGGGCGCGTATAGATCCGAAAAAATATCAAGATAAAATCGTGTTGTTGGGCATGACGGCTCATCATTATAGTGTCTCCCATTCAACGCCGTTGGGTAATATGCCATCGGTATTAGTTTTAGCCCATACACTGACAAGTTTGCTTAATCAGGATTTTTTCACCGTGCCCAACTGGGTACTTTGGTTACAAATCAGTTTATTTATTATTATTGTTATTTATATTAGTTTTTTGTTACCACAGTTGAAACTGCGCACTGCGCTTATCGTGAGCTTTGCTTGGGTGGTGGTGCTAGGCTTATTGTATTTTCTTCTGCTCAATCAAGGCTTATTGGTACAATTAATGCTACCCATTTTGTTAGTACCCTGTGGGCTGTTGATTTTGCAGATTAAACGGGGGATTGTAGCTTATCAAGATGCCTTTCGTTTACATCCTGACGCGGTGGAAAGTAATCGCTTACTAGGACTGGCATTTCAAGGGCAAGGGCATTTGGATTTGGCATTTGAAAAATTTCGCTTATGTCCCACTGATAAAGCTATTTTAGCGTTGCTTTACAACTTGGCACAGGATTATGAACGGAAACGTCAAATTCGCCGGGCAGGCGAGGTATACCGTTATATGATCAGCCATGCGCCAGATTTTCGTGATACCGAGCAACGTCTGGAACGGCTACGCCATTTGAAAAAGCCGAAGTTGTCAGGGAGCAACTTAGCAGGCTTGCTGCTCGATGAAAATGGCGAAAAACCCATCCTAGGGCATTACCAGATAGAAAAACAGTTAGGAAAGGGGGCTATGGGTGTGGTGTATTTGGGCAAAGATACCAAATTGAATCGTTCGGTAGCGATTAAAACGTTGCCACTGTCACAGGCGTTTGAACAAAACGAATTGCAAGAAGCCACTATATGGTTCTTTCGGGAAGCCTCGGCTGCTGGACGTTTAACGCATCCGCATATTGTTTCTGTTTATGAAGCGGGTGAAATACTTGATTTAGCTTATATTTCTATGGAATTTGTTAAAGGCGGTAATTTAGTTCCCTATACACAACCAGAAAATTTTTTGCCCATTTCTACCGTTGTTAATATAACTATTCATGCTGCGGAAGCTTTAGATTATGCCCACAGTCAAGGTGTTGTGCATCGTGACATCAAGCCAGCCAATATTATGTACAATCCGGCGACGGACAACATTAAAATTACTGATTTTGGTATTGCCCGCCTCACGGATTTCAGTAAAACCAAAACCGGCACTATCTTAGGAACCCCACCCTATATGTCGCCTGAACAATTAGCCGGCAAACCTGTCGATGGGCGCACCGATTTATTTTCTTTAGGCGTGATGTTGTATCAACTTTTAGCGGGGGTATTGCCGTTTAAGACAAATTCGCTGGCAACATTGATGTTTAAGATTGCCAATGAATCGCCTCCGGCTATTACGACGGTGCGAGCCGAGGTGCCATCCTGTCTTCAGCGCGTGGTAGAGACGGCTTTGCAAAAAGAGCTTTCGGCTCGTTTCCAAAGTGGTGCCGACTTTGCAGGTGCGTTGCGTGATTGTGACAAGCTTGGAGAAACCTAGTATGCGTGTAAAACTGGTTTGCAGCACCAACACGGGGCTCGTTCGCGAACATAACGAAGATTACATTGCCGGTGATGAATCTTTGGGGTTGGCGGTGCTTGCAGATGGGATGGGCGGATATCAAGCGGGCGAAGTCGCGAGCGAAATAGCGGTTAAAATGATTACAAAACAATTACATGCGCCCCTTAAAAAATTGTCCTGCACCAAGCGTGGTGCTAACTACCGTTATCATTTTGCCACTGTGTTACTTGAACAAGCGGTGCTAACAGCCAATCAAGTCATTTACCAGACGGCGGAACGGGAAACTCGCTACCAAGGCATGGGCACAACGGTGGTAGCCGTGTTGTTTCATAAAAACTTTATAAGCATTGCTCATGTAGGCGACTCGCGCCTATATCGACTACGCGGTAATAAATTTCGCCAAATCACTAAAGATCATTCTGTCAATCAAGAACTCATCGATTGTGGCATTTATACGCCAGAACAAGCACGCCATTCTCCGAGTAAACATTTGGTAACAAGAGCCCTTGGTTTACATCAAAAAGTCAATGTTGAAATTCAAGAAGAGAGTATTGATGCTCAAGATATTTACTTATTGTGTTCTGATGGCTTAAGCGACATGCTTAATGATAGTGACATACAGGCTATTCTCAACGAGACTGACACGCTTGAACAGGCGGCACAATTATTGATTGACGCGGCGAATGCTGAAGGTGGCAAAGACAATATTTCCTTGATTTTAGTGCGCCCGTTACTGGTTGCACCGAAACGAGGAAAAGGGTGGTTACGACGGTTATTTGGGCTGTAGGGGAAAGGGGGAAAGGGGAAAGGGAGAAAGGGGAAAGGGCAATAGAGAACGAAATATTTTGTGCATAATTGTTATTTAACCTATTTTTAATCGTCAAGAAAATCGCATTTTTGAAAAAATAGGATTTCTAACGAGGCTAAAAGTTTGTCTCGCAAATTCTTTAGATGAGAAACCCACAAACTTCTGGAAATTTACCCATGTAAAAAGCATAACAATTATTTTAAGCTAAGCTATACTCAGCAAGGGAAAAAATTTAAATTTTTTATAACCAAAATAATGAAATAAATATTTTGAATTGAATTAATTAAAAAAAACAAAACGCAGTTTTTCTCTGTGTTCCTCTGTGTTAACTCTGTGCCCTCTGTGTGTACAAGCAAAAAGTGTTCTGTTCTTTATTGGGGAAAGGTAGGCTGTTGATTTTAAGCGGATTTACAGTTTAAACGTGTTGCCTATTTTTATTTCGAGGATGGTGGGCAAGCGGGCGTTAAGATTCGGGACAATGTTTGAGAGAGTGCCGCCCGCTTACCCACCCTACGAAACTGTGCCTTCTGTGTGTCTCAGCAAAAAGTGTTCGGTTCTTTATTGGGGAAAGGACAATTTTCTAATTCCTAATCCACAATTCTCGATTATACTCGATGATCAAGTTTTTGCTAAACCCAAACAATAACTACAAGGATTGTATATAAAAAAGGATTTCTTCGCTAATTTATCGCAATAAACGATATCGATTAAAACAGGCGAACGTGCATGAAATAAAATCGCCATTAATTAGCTATTTCCTTGTCATTGCTGTATTGAGAAAAAGTTGACTTTCGCAAAAAAAAAACCTTCAAGGTTTCCAAAACCTTGAAGGTTTCTACAAAACCGTAAAGCGTTTCCAAAACCTTGAAGGCTTCTAAAAAAGTTGACTTTCGCAAAACCGCAAAGCGTTCGCAAAACCGTAAAGCGTTTCCAAAACCTTGAAGGTTAATTGACTTAATAAAAACAAACCGTTGCTATCGTCTATTCACACCTTTTTATGGTGACGAGCACTATAAGTTTTTCGCTCATCTTTCATCCGTTTCCCCATATAAGCGAATTTCTTAACCTTCAAAATCGTAAAAAATCCGGTAGTCCTGTAAAAGTCCTGTAAAAGTAGTGATGGTGTTCAAACGGATACTATCCCGGCAAGGGATAGCATCCGTCAAATCACTACATGTTTAGGACTACCAAAAATCCGATTTTTTCAAAAAATCGGATTTCTCACCGTACTCAATATCTTGTTGACGACTACACCCTTTCCCCTTGGAGCGATCCCCTTCCCTTTCTCCTTTTCTCAATCATCTTCAATAACATCCACCCCTACTGGCGGCGTGAATACAAACAATTTTACATTAAGTGGTTGATTCCGCTTAAGTTTACTGAAAATAATGTGGGTTGTTTGCCCTAAATTATCCACAAGTTCAAGACTCAGCAAGACTTTCCCAATCACATTGAGATACATACTGTCAAACTGGGCTTCCGTATTGTCTTTCGGCCGCAGTTCAAAGCGCGTGTAGCCCTTTGGAGAAGGCAATTTCTTCATCTTCACCAAAAAATCTTCTTCGATTTTACGGTTACTGCTCAGTATCAAAGCGGGCGTTTTGCCCAGTGCTTTGTCTAAGTTTCTCACCGTCACTTGTTCCAAATCGCTGTCGTATATCCACACTTTCTTCCCATCAGCCACTATCAATT
>QNER01000871.1 GCA_003646175.1 Candidatus Parabeggiatoa sp. nov. 1 | reverse complement strand
GCCTTACCTTGCGCCATCACAGTGTCTTCTAACTTAATCACCGGTTTCAGGTTAAATAGGTAGACGGGCAAAGTTTCTTGGTCCGATTCCCGAAAATTCTCCAAAGCCTGTGCATCACTTTCGCTCATCGGTTCATAAGTAATACCCAGGCGCATATCGGAAAGTGCCGACAAACTGATGGTATAACTTAATGCCGGATTATCCAACTGCCTCGCCGACACACTATTATAAAACTTCAGAGTCAGAGAATGTCGCAGATGATTGGGTAGTTCAGCAAAACGTCCCCCTTTAGTCACCACCCGAAACGGCAAACTCATCGATAAGTAGCGGCGTTTTGAGGGTATAATGCTTTTTGAATCTAACGTGTCGGCCAATGTCAGGTCCGGGTGATGTTGGTAAGTATAGGCGGCCAACTGCTCACCATATCCTTCCACCGCGGCATTGATGATATCTGCATCAAGCCCAGCTCGTAGGTTTTCGTTCGCTTGCGAACTCCAACATTAGACAATAACGAAATGTTGGACATCCTATTCAAAAGTCCAACCTACGTGCTTGTTAGGTATTAAGAAGTGGTTATAACCGGGCCTATCGCGACACGAAATCCTTGGTCATCATCTTCATAATTCGCGGGTTTCCACCAACGAATAGATGTCCAACAGTACTTAAACATTTTTTTAAACGAACCGCCACGAAGAACTTTGTCACACAGTTCTGTGCCGGCCCAAACTCGACCATATGAAGGTGCGCCCAGGTAATTGTTATGCCACGGATCCGCGCACCATTCCGACACATTGCCATGCATATCGTACAAGCCAAACCCATTGGGGGGAAAAATACCCACGTCCGTGGTCTGTTGACGATCTTCTTCTTGGGAACATGGCCGGTTTTTATCGATGGGTGGGTTTGGACAATAATTGACCAACTTAGTCGTAATGGTTTCGCCAAAGTAAAAATCCGTCGAAGTGCCCGCACGACAAGCATATTCCCACTCTGCTTCGCTTGGCAAACGATAAGGTTTTCCAGTCATTTGTGATAATCGTTGACAAAATTCAACGGCATCCAACCATGAAATCCATTCAACCGGGCGGTTTTTGCCTAGTAATTGAGAAGGATTGTCACCCATTACCGCGAACCATTGGTCCTGAGTCACTAGGTATTTACCCAAATAAAAGGGGGCTATGGTCACGGAGTGCTGGGGGGTATTTATTCGGTAACCCCATTCGTTTTTTTCAGGTCCAGGTGAACCCATCATGAAATGTCCCCCGTTCAGTAACACCATTTCTAATACCACGCCGTGACCCAAGTCTTCAGTGTATTGTTCTGCGGTTCTTTCCTTCCTGCTTTTGACCTGTCCTTCACTATTGAGGGTGAACACTTCAAATTGATATGAAACCAAAGGGAGTTCTTTTTTGTCTATGGGAATATGTTGGATGCCGGCTTTAGCCAAAGCCTTTCCTATCACGGTGATTCCCAAGTACCTGACACACTCCATCTTCTCATTGAAAATGAAGATAGAATATCGTTCGTTCACTCGGTTTTTTACTTCCACTTTCCATTCGCCATCTTGATACGTCACGTTGGTTATTCTCGCGACTCCCATTAAATAGGGATTATGGATAGTTCTCCTACCTTCATAGTTATCGAAATAACGGTGGTAAAAACCTGCTGGAAGCTGTTTCCGCACGGAAATATTCTGATACCAATGATCAGACTCACCGGCAGCAATGGCATCCCGTTGCGTTTCCAAATGGGCCATCAGCTGGTCATGAGCTTGTTCAAACGTGTCATATCGTTGCGAAAATTTTTTAAACCGAAAACCAGAGAACACAAATAGAACCCCTTCACTGGGTGACAAATAGAAATGAAAGTCTTCCAACGACAGGTTTAGCCGTCCACTAACTGTCTTAGGATGAGACACGTCAATTGGCAGGTAAAGCTTAACGTACTCCCAACCAAACAGACCGGTTTGGGGTTCATAAAAGGTGGTCAGTGAGCCTTGACCCAACTGACCACCCGAACAGGTGACCTCCAACAATTCATCCTTAATGTATAATTCGTATAATTCAACTGGCTTATCACTACTTTTCACTTGAATGGTTTTTCGTCCTTCCAAATCCTTGAGTACTCGAAAGTTGGAGGATGTTGGCATTGTTATTGGCTCCCTAAATGGTTAGTGTTATCAATATTCATCCACCCAATCACGTCCATCCCGTTGAGCGACTGGCATTGAGAGGACTTTAACCTTAAAATTAGATCATGGTAAGGAAAGCGAGTCAATGATTGAGACAGCATACGGGCATCAGATACCTTTCACTTCACCCCCTTAGCACCTATCAGTTTTCAAAACTTGGTACTTTGCGCCGGCATTTTTATTTTTGAATAACGTAAAATCAAATACTTATCGATGTGCAGTGGCATTCATGCGTCGCCCATTTAGAAACTGATAGGTGGTAAGCTTCACCCCTTTCTTTCAAAGAGAAGAACGAGGTGAAAGGTGGTTCAATCTACCATTAGTAATATTCGATCAACTCAAAGTGAATGTTGTTTAAACCTTCAGAACGTCTCACTTTATAGTGGTAGAAATGGGGTATTTTTTTGCCCTTCTTGTCCTTCTTATAGAGAGGGTTCGCATATCCATCTACCGCCTTATTTTCAAAGTCCCTTTCGTCGATATAGGTTTTACCATAAGAAGGATCGAAATAAGGCCGGTGTTGGAATTCCTTGAGTAGAACCTTCACAATGCCATGGTTCCCAAAAATCTTTTCAGAGGGTGTTTCAACATGTTGCCCGGGCAAACCATTTAGGACATTCTTGATATCTCCATAGGTCAGCCCATCCTCCCCGACTTCGCCCGTTTTAATCGCACTAACCATACTATCTTCATGTAAGTGTAAGTACCATTTATACTCTGGTTCATTGGGGTAGCTTTGGCGTTCAGGATCATCAGGCAACGCCCAATGTTTAATCAGTATTAAACCCGGTGCGTTCTCATCTGTAGATTCCGCTTCGGCAGTCGCATCAATAATCTGAGAGTCAATATGATTGACCTTAAGACTTTCCCTGAACAGATCAGCCATATAACCACATGAGCCATAGAGGATATTCTTCTTATCTTCCTCAATCAGTCCTAATTCCAGCATCACCAAATTTTTTTTGGCGATTAAAAAATCCTCAAAGGTACCCGAACAGTCCCACAAACCAAGACCCTCTGGGTAATAGAATATGGGATCACCCTTCCAATTTTTAACACCTTTAGGCCCTAAAGATTCAGAACGGTACTTGTTTTGAGGGTTGTTTTTTATTTCGGCAAACAGTTGCCAAGTGTTCCAAACCGCCTCTGCATCATCTTTAGCCCCCGAATTGGAAGTGGCTAAATGCAAAACCGTTAAAAACACTTCACCTTCTTTCAGATTGAGAGGGTTTAGAGGTTTGTTCAGGGTCACGTAAACCTGATGCTCGCTAGAATCCACCGGTTTAAAATCCGCGTCCGTCGGAGTCGTTGTGGGCGCAAATTTCCAGTCAATCTCCATTTGATTATAAAACTGGGTCATCTTTTCCCAATCGATGTCCTTCTGATTGTTTTTCGCTCTCAAGATGAGAGGACCAACAAGGCCAGTAGACCCTTTGGGTAAAGTGACTTTTTCCCCTGGTTTCATCAACAGCTCTATGCCGATTTTTGAACCGTCTTTCTTTTTGACTGTGGTCACGCCTTTTATAAGGCCTGTCACTGCTTTTTCTTTTGGTGGTCGTATCACCTTAAACTTCACTTCCACTCTCATTTGGGTACCACCGGCGTAGCCAACCGGTTCGTTTTTGAACTGTTTTAAGGAAGAATTTTCCCACTCGGCTCCGGTAATTGGGTCAGCACGGCCCACCATATCTTTATGAATAGTCAAATCATCCAAAAAACGGACACTGTGTAATTGTAAATCAACACATTCATCTTCTTTTGGCTTTGAACCGGCTTTTTTAAGCAGACGATCCCCTTGACGCTTTTTGCCACCGAGTTTAATCGTACAGGGACACTGCTTCTTGTCTTTTCTTGGCTTTTTGCTGGTGCCGCGTTTTGGCAATCCACCATTTCTCTTAATGGACTTTTTCAACAGACTACGAGCCACCGCCTTGGCACTGCTCCGCAACGCAAGAG
>QNER01000870.1 GCA_003646175.1 Candidatus Parabeggiatoa sp. nov. 1 | reverse complement strand
TATTTTTGAAGGCGGATTACGCTCAACCATCCCAGAGCATCACCAGCAACGCTATGTGAATGCCTGTGCCTTATCGCGTTTTGGCACACCAATGGAATGCGGTGAACTGGTAGCATGGTTGCTATCTGATCGAAATACCTATATGAATGGGGCCGTTCTTTACCAGGATGGCGGGACGCTAGGATAAGAATCAGTGAATAGCCCTAGGTAAAACATCTCATCGTTATTCGTTATACATAAGTCTCAGGGAAACTTGTAATTCATTGATTTTACTAGCCGCACATTGGCCGTTCATAAAAAGCTAATACCTATAAAATCAATTACTTAATAAGAACGAACGCTGAGCGTTGGAACGAGAAAAAAAAGGATTTCATCAAGAAGGATTTGATTGCTCGCTGGAAATTTTTTTGTTCAATAAGAAGAAATCCGATTTTTGAAAAAAATCGGATTTCTATGCATGCTACTTCAAATCTTCAAATCCTAGCCTTGATGAAAAAGTTTTAAGTAATTACTACAAGAATTTTTTTATAAAAAAGGATCGGTGAACCGTCCCCGTCCATAGCAATTGGAGCTATAAAGATATGTTACCGCTCGGTGTTTTCATCATAGCAGGCCTGGCTTTATCGGCAGTAAGCGTAAAAGCATACAAAAATAATCAAAAAAACATAAATCCTGCTAGGACTTTATATAGCAAGGAAAAAGCGGCTATTAAAAAGGGCAAAAAAGATAAAATAACCCCTTTGTTTTCCGAAGTACGTAGCCAACAGATCAAAGAATTTTCCTCAGATGTGGATGATGGCAAAATCAGCGATGTCGAGCAAAAAGTCAAGCTAGATTTTGCCGTGGCATCGGTTGCGTTGGGGTTGTCCACGGTTGGAGTCTTGCTTTATGCCCCATTGAAGTATATCAGTGTGCTCCCTCTAAGCTATGTCGCCAGACATATTTTCCAAGATGCCTATCAATCGCTATTCAAAGAACGGCGCATAAAAGCCAGTGTCGCTGACTCGATCATGCTCCTGGGTTGTGTGACGACGGGTTATTACTTTGCAGCCTCTTTGGGTGGCTGGCTATATTTTATTGCCCGCAAATTGGTCATTAAAACTGAAGACCATTCCAGAAAAAGCCTCATCAACGTTTTCCATGAGCAACCCCGTTTTGTGTGGGTTCAAAAGGAAGGCTGTGAGGTCGAAATCCCGTTCGACAGCCTTTCGATTGGCGATATCGTTGTGATTCACGCTGGGCAGACGATAGCGGTAGATGGGACGATTGTCGATGGACAGGCGACGATAGATCAGCGTATTCTGACGGGAGAATCGCAGCCGGCCGAAAAAGGGGTAGGCAATCAGGTTTTTGCCTCAACCGTCGTGCTGTCTGGTAAAATTGGGATCGAAGTAGAAAAAGAGGGTTCAGAAACCGTTGCTGCCCAAATCGGTGAAATCTTGAGCCGCACGACCGATTTCAAGATGTCCATTCAGCTACGCGGGGAGGAAATGGCAGACAAGCTGGCTCTACCAATACTCGTGTTGGCGGCCTTGGCTTTACCGATTTTAGGCCCAAGTGGTGCGGTGGTTGTTCTCAATGCCAATGTGGTGTACCAAGTGAGAATACTCACGCCCATCGGGACACTGAACTTTCTTAACTTGGCCTCTCAGAATGGCATTTTGATCAAAGATGGGCGCGTGTTGGAATTGTTAAACCAAGTGGATACCGTCGTCTTCGACAAAACCGGCACGCTCACGCTTAACCAGCTCACCGTCTCAAAAGTCTACACCTTGGGCGATATGTCCGAAAACGAGTTGTTAAGCTATGCGGCAGCAGCAGAATCGAAACAGACTCACCCGATTGCTAAGGCGATTCTTGAAGAAGCCTTGAATCGTGAGTTAAGCTGGCCAGATATTGAAGAAGCCAAATATGAAGTAGGCTACGGGCTCAAGGTGAAGATATACAATCAAGTGATTCGGGTGGGCGGTGCCCGTTTCATGGAGATTGAAGGGATCGCGATTCCAGCCGAAATAAGATTTCTACAGGACTCTGGTCACAAGCATGGCTATTCACTGGTTATGGTGGGTCTGGGTGAAAGACTTGGCGGCGCAATAGAACTACAGCCCACCATTCGTCCAGAAGCCAAGCGCATCATATCTTCTTTACGGCAACGCAACATGTCGATGGCTATCATATCGGGCGATCACGAAAAACCAACCCAAAAATTAGCACAAGAACTGGGTATCGAGCATTACTTTGCCGAAACCTTACCGAAAAACAAGGCTGACATCATTGAACAACTGCAAAAGGAGGGGCAATTTGTCTGTTTTGTCGGTGATGGCATCAATGATTCTATTGCCCTCAAACAAGCCAACGTCTCGATCTCCCTGCGCGGGGCATCAAGCGCTGCCACAGACACAGCGCAGATCATCTTGATCGATGAGAGTCTAAATGAACTGATTCAAGTGTTTGATGTGGCATCGGCATTTGATGCCAATATGAAAAACATGTTACTCGTCACACTTGGCCCTGGCGTTGCAATCATCAGCGGAGCCTTCTTTCTGCATCTGGCACTTGTGCCCGCCATTGCCTTGATCAATCTTGGCTTAGTGGTCGGCATTGGAAACTCGATGCTGCCGTTGTTTAAAAAGGACTGGCAGGCGAATGGGAGAAAATCCAAGATGAACACCCAGCCTTAATCAATCGCTTAGTTATCGTATCGTATAAACACCCAGAAAGGATTTACCATATGGATGCCTTTGTTCCATCAGCCGTAAAAGACATAGCTGGACTTGCCAATTGCATAGATGGCCTCGTTAAACACTGTTTGCCAAAACCGCAACGTATCGTGATCATCTATCAAGGACAAGATAAGCCAGAATTACCATCGTACAAGGGAGTGCAAGTCATCTTGCAGCAGGAAAATGAAGCTTATCCCTTTTTGAAAAAGGTGGAAATTGCCCGACAGTTGGCTTTACGTTGGCAGGAGTTGGGATTAACGCACGATGAAGCTATCAAGCAAGCTGATCGTGCTTGTGGGTGGTATTATCAACAATTGCTCAAGCTCATGTTGTTTCGAGCCTTCCCTGAAATCAACGATAATGTGCTGGTGATGGACAGCGATGCCATGTTTATTAACTCCGTTCGCGTCCTCGAAGAGGATGGTAGAGTGCGATATCCGCAAGGTTATCCATTTTTATTCACCGAAGGACAGCGTCCTTCTGAAGATTTGAATTCGATCTCCCACTCCCACATTCGATTTGCCAAGTGCTTGCTTCCTGATTGGCGCTTGAATCATGGGTACAGTGGAATGGTGCATCACATGTTGTTCCAGCGGGAGATAATGGAGCAAATATTGTGTAAGACAGAGAGAAGGCATGGCTGTAATTTTCCTTCCGCCTTAGTGAAGGCCATTGACAGTTGCAACTGGAATGCCGTCTCGGAGTATGTGCTCTATCATCATTACGTGCTGACTCATTATCCTGAACAACATTCCACCACCGCCCGTTTCGTGGTCGATCTGCTCTACGATTCCGCTTCTCCGCCACCCCTTTCTTTATCACAACCGAGCGACATGATCGTCAATTGGATGAAGATGCATGTCGATGTGAATTGGCAAGAGGTTAAGCAAATAGGAATCCACGGATTCAATGACCTTTATGCTCGCCTGAGTAGCATGGATTACTTGCCCGATAAGGAGAAACAAAGACTTAGCAAAGCCGTGTGCAAACATGGTTACTTCTTTCTTTCGCTGCAAGACAGCGTTAGATTTTGGGGGTTCACATGAAAGTCTAATCGGCACCGGAAATTTTTTATCGTTCCCACGGCAGGCACTCCTCGTTAGACATAAGTCAAAAATCGTAAGAAGTAGGGTGGGTTTCGCTATCGCCCACCATTTTCGAGGCTCGGTGGTTTTCGTTCCACTCTACCCACCTACAAAAAATACTTTTAAAATAAAATACTTAAATACTTGTGTATAACGATGAGGGTAAAACCTTGGGAAAATGATTCCCAACCCCGAAGGATTGAATGTGAGCCCCAGGTTTTACCTCAATGCCATTAAGTTAAGCAGCCTTATACCATAAGGGGTTTGTGCGGCAAAGTACGGTGGGGCGGGCGTTGTGAGTCGAAAATGACACTCCGACGTGTTTTAAATTATAATAATTACTA
>QNER01000869.1 GCA_003646175.1 Candidatus Parabeggiatoa sp. nov. 1 | reverse complement strand
TTAACCACTAACCATTAATAAATAAAATATGGCACAAGCAGACATAGGACTCATTGGCTTAGCCGTGATGGGCCAAAATTTAGTCCTCAATATGAACGATCATGGCTTTAAAGTTGTCGTCCACAATCGCACCACTTCCAAAGTAGATGAGTTTCTTGGAGGCCCTGCTAAAGGGACGGCTATTACCGGGGCTTCTTCCATTGAAGAATTAGTTGCAGCCCTCAAAAAACCCCGTGCCATCATGCTGATGGTGAAAGCCGGGCCCGTTGTTGATAAATTTATTGAGCAACTCGTCCCCTATTTGGAACCGGGCGATGTCATCATCGACGGTGGCAATTCTAACTATACTGACACTAACCGCCGCACCGAAGAGTTAGCCAAACAAGGCCTTCGCTTTTTGGGCACCGGCATTTCTGGGGGTGAAGAAGGCGCACGCAACGGCCCTTCCGTCATGCCCGGTGGCAACCCTGAAGGTTGGCCGGTTGTTAAACAGATTTTGCAAGCGATTGCGGCGAAAGTAGATGGACAACCTTGTTGTCAATGGGTGGGCGAAAATGGTGCTGGGCATTATGTCAAAATGGTACACAATGGCATTGAATATGGTGACATGCAACTCATCTGTGAAGCCTACCAACTTATGCGCGAGGGCTTAGGCTTAAGTGTTGACAAATTACAGCCGGTGTTCGCTGAGTGGAATCAAGGGGTACTGGACTCTTATCTTATTGAAATAACACGTAATATCTTGGGCGTTAAAGACGAAAACGGTGCGCCGCTACTGGACAAAATTTTGGACACGGCGGGGCAAAAAGGCACTGGTAAATGGACGGGCATTGATGCCCTAGATTTGGGGGTGCCGCTGACACTGATTAGTGAAGCGGTTTTTGCCCGCTGTTTATCCGCCCGTAAAGAAGAGCGTGTCAAAGCGGCTCACATTTTTATCCGTGATAAAGCGGTTTTTGAAGGCGACACAGAAACTGCAATAGCGGCAATTCATGATGCTCTTTACGCTTCCAAGATTATTTCCTACGCGCAAGGCTATATGTTAATGCGCGAAGCGGCTAAGGAATATGGTTGGAAATTGAATTATGGCGATATTGCCCTAATGTGGCGGGGCGGCTGCATTATTCGCAGTCAATTTTTGGGCAATATCAAACAAGCCTTTGAGAACAATCCCGATCTGGAAAACTTGTTGTTGGATGACTTTTTCGCCAACGAGATTAAACGGGTTGAAGCTGGCTGGCGCAAAGCGATCACAATCGGGATTGAATTGGGGATTCCAACGCCGACGTTTTCATCCGCGTTGGCTTTTTATGATGGCTATCGAAGTTATCGGCTGCCCGCTAATTTGTTGCAGGCGCAACGGGACTATTTCGGCGCGCATACTTATGAACGGGTGGATAAACCGAGAGGGGCGTTTTTCCATACCGACTGGACAGGGCATGGTGGCAAGGTTTCGTCTACGATTTATGAGGTTTAGTTTGCTGGTGTCTCTCTATAGATGTTCAGATAATTAATTTCACTCACTGAAGTTAACGGATCAATGCCATTAAGTTAAGCTATACAAGTACAACGGATACGCGAAATAAACGGATTTGGGAAATCCATAATTTTCGTAACATTATGATTTTTTGACTTTTTTTGTCCGTTAATTTCGAGTATCCGTTGTACTACTTTAATAAAAGAAGTCAGTTATTATTAACTTAATGGCATTGAGTTAACGGATACTATCCCTCAGAGGGATAGCATCCGTAGAAATGAAGTTATTTTTCTGAAAATCTATAAGTACTGAATCAGGTATTATCAAGTATTTTAGGGAGCCGAGCCCCCTATATGATTTTCTCAAAATACCTTAAAATTCATGCTTCGGTACTTAGTACTCGGCATCAAGAACTACTGGTGACTGGTCACTGATAACTGTTCTAAAATAAAAAAAACGAGTTTATTGATTCTCCTATTAATAAAGTACGAGGAATTTTCATGCAAGCATTACGAAAAGTTTATCAGAAAACCCCAAAGACGGTGACTATTAACATACCAACGGCATTTCAAAATATGCCCGTCGAAATTATTATCTTGCCTTTGGATGAGGCAGTATCACCAGGAATCGCATCTCAACAAATGACGGTGGATAACATGGCTCGTTCACTCACAATAGTTGAATTTATCAAAGCAACAGAGTCATTGCGCCGTCAACTCGCGGGACGTACTCATACTGACAGTGTTGAATTGCTACGGGAGGATAGGAATCGATGAACTGCTATGTGACTGATGCCAGTTTTCTTATCAAGTGTATTGTTCCAGAAGAGCATTCATCAACCGTTATTGCGTTTGCACTTAAGGGGTATGAATTAATTGTGCCAGACTTGTTTTATCCAGAAACGGCTAATATCTTATGGAAAAAGGCGCGGTGCGGTGAAATGCAAAAAGATGAAGTCTGGCAAGCGTTAAATCAGTTGCAATTGCTTGAGCTAACGGTTATATCCAACAAATCTCTGATGGATTTAGCAACGGATATTGCTTTAAGTCAAGGTTGTAGCGTTTATGACGGGACTTATTTAGCTGCCGCAATTAAACAAGATTGTCCTCTTGTAACGGCTGATCGTCGATTTTATAACAATTTGAAAAATGGCCAGTATGCCTCTCATTTCTTATGGATAGAAGAAGCTGTTTGAGTTCTTTGATTTTAAGCGTCTGGTTGAGGTGTTGAATGAAGCTTTTTATTTTAATCGGCAAGTAATAACTGCAGGGATTGTATATAATAAGGGATTTTCGATTCGTGGTACCCGGTTTAAATCCTTTTTTATATACAATCCTTGTAGTTAGGGTTTTAAATTGGAAGTACAGCGGATTGACGGATTTGACGGATTTTATTTAGGAGGTGGTTCAGCGTCAATAGTGATTTTACGGATGCTATCCCTTTTTACTCGATACCGCAGTTTTTATTTCTTGCATTTTTAAAGCGGCCTAAAATCGACGGGTTAAGCAAGATGTCACGCTATGTAATGCATGTCAGGATGATCGCTAACTTATTGATTTGTTAAAATTCCTAAAAATAAACTATAAAAAACTGCGGTATCGAGTTTTAGGGATAGTATCCGTTTGAACAACGTATTTTACGGATGCTATACCTCGATGGGATAGTATCCGTCAATGACTTATGAAGTTATTTATATGAACATCTAGAGACGCTACGGCAAAAAAAATGTGAAGGTAAATTCACCAAATTTTTTCAGTGCGGCTTATTTACTTATTGATGTTACGCACTCAGATTCAGTCATTCCTTTGAGGCGGGAATCGGTGAAATTTTGCAATCTTTGAAGACTCAGATTTTTGAAGCACCGCCCATTATGGATTCCGGCTTTTGCAGGAATGACGCGATGCGAAGGGTTTTGCGTAACATCAGTTATCTAACTGATGTTACGCACATTGCTTCTTTGATGTCACAGTTTGTGCAATAAAGCGAAAAGTTCCATACCATGATGATGTTTGGTGAAAGGGCAACCGCAAAGGGGGCAACCACAAGGGGGGGCTTGCGCGGGGGCTTGCCCCTACAATATATAACGAAATGTAGGGGCAATCCTTTATGGTTGCCCCTCTTTATCATTTTGAAGCGTTGTGCGTAACATGAGTTATCTAATAAAGAAAGATGAAACGCCTTTGATGGGATAGTAGATGATAAGTGCTTAGACAATGTGGTGGTTAGCTATTCTTTAAATGCCTGCCTAATTTTGTTTGTCAGAGTTGAAAACGAAAAAAGCCCCAAAGCGCAAGCTTTGGGGCTTTTTCAGAAGTGATGAGCTTCGCTGTCGCGTTACCCATCCCACGCTTACTACCGGGCTATCTTATTTCACCCGTTTATCTTCATTCACAATTTCCCACTGAAATGGACTGTATGTTATCCAGATACCATATGCTGTCACCATCTGTTTCGATCTCTTGCAGTGCATAGTAATAAGTAATGCACTCCTGTTGAAGGGTATCAAGATAGGAATAAGAAGTATCTGTTGTTGAATTACCTTGAGCGGCAATTGTTATGAGCCGGGTAATATTTTCATACTCACCGTCTTCAGCCGTAGCACGCCATAAATTGAATTCAGCACTGTCCGTTTCAGTAGCGGTATCCCATGTGATGCGGATGCCACCATTTTCAGTAG
>QNER01000868.1 GCA_003646175.1 Candidatus Parabeggiatoa sp. nov. 1 | reverse complement strand
TCTTGAGACAATGCCAAATGGTTTGCAACCCTAAATACAATGGCACAACGACGCGAGAAATTTGGTTCTTGATGAGGCAATGGCTGCGATACCCAAGTCGGTTTATAAAAGTACACGTCATTAGTGTCATTAGTCACAATTTGTTGAATAGCCAGATCATTTGCTGGTGGTTGATGACTGGCGGTAACTGCTTTGATCGCTAAATCCAACCTCTTGCGACTCTCCGTGTTTCTCAACTCTTCTAATGGCATAGCAGCCTTTGAAACCGGAGCCAATAATTCCTGATTGCTAAGTTCACTCGCCCGTTTTTGTTGAGTCAACGCTGCTTTGTCCGCTTTAGTCAACCAAAAAGACGCACGATCAAAGCCATACGTCGGCAACGGCACTTTATTGAAAGTACCTTCTGGATAAAGCAGATCCCATTTGATATCAATGCCCTTTAACCATAATTGCAGTAACGTGTTTTGAAACACGTCCGGTTTAGAAGTGTGGGCTTGAGGTATTGAATGATCAAAGCTTGTGGGTTGACTTGATTTCCCAAATGCTAAATAGCTAACATGTGGAAGAGCCGGTTTGGTGGACTCAGAAGCCATCGCTTTGGAAAGCCATTGGCTCAAATTGGTGAACACTGGAATATCTTGATTGTGTTTCTTGAGAAATTCGTAGGGTTTGCTGGTATCCAAGTGTTCTTGTCGTTGGTTGAGTAACAAAGCATAGCCTGCCATGTCTGGTATTTCACCACCCATGAAAAGTTCTACCACCGTTTCTTTTGGCATGACACCATCAATCACTAACTCCAAGAGTTCTTGGAATTTTGGCTCGGTTATTCGTTTTTGGCGAGTTAAGTCCCATTTCTGATCCAGTTGGCGCAAAGAACTTTTGATAATCAACATTAATAGAACTTGTTCTTTTCTATATTTTTCTTCAACAGACTGGATAAGGCGATCATTGTAGAGCATCGAATCCAGTTCGAGGCTGGTGTGTTGACGCAATATCAGGCCCCACTCTTCTAAATACCTTTTAAAGGTCAATTGGCTGTCTTTAAGTAACCGCGCTTGTTCCACAAAGTGATGTAAGTGTGCTGTGGCAATACGGTAGTCATCAATAATAAAATTAAGATAGTCTTCATCAAAGTGGTAAGGCAAGTGTATGTGGTGGGTCACTGGATCAAGAAATGGCACGACCGGACGCGCTAATTCCAGTTGCTCTACATTTTTTTGATGACTGAGAACAGCTAAAGTATCAGAAAGTGTCATCATGCCACTTTTAGTCAGACTCACCCATAAGCCGGTTTTTTCACCGGTAATCAGGCTGGGGGCAAATCCCACTTCTATCAAAGTTTCAATATAGGCATAATCCATCATAAATGAATAAAGCGGCTTAAAGGACGGCGGCCATGCGGTGCTAAAAAATCCGTCTTTGATTTCACTTGATACCTCTAAGGTGGATAAACATTGCTGAAGCGTGTTCAACTGTTTTTTAATTAATGGCTCTGGTTCTAATAAAGGTTGAACCTCGGCAAAATTGTCCCACATTAACTCACCGACGTATAAACACCATTTGTGTGTATCGGGTTTGGCAATCAAAGGTAGAGGCTTTTGTAAGAATGCTTTTAACTCGTCTTTGGTTGTGACATAACCGCCATAACGATAAATGAATTGACCACGGTTTGTCATAACGGTGGCACAGATATCTTCTATCTGGTATTTTTCATAGTCTTTGCTGTCAACAAAGTTTTGCCACTCGGAAAGTGTGTTTTTAAAAGCCTTTGGCGATTTGGCCGAAAGAATAAACAAATGACCAGAGTCTTCTGGCACTTTGGTCGGTAAATCTGGCGAAAACGATTCCAACAGCGTATGGGAATTAACACCGCCAAATCCAAACGAACTGACACTGGCACGTAAGGGTAAATGACTGTGCCAGTCACTTAAACTGGTGGCAACCTTAAAAGGGGAGTCGGCAAAATTAATGATCGGATTTAAGGTTTTTAGATTTAAGGTGGGCGGAATTTGCCGATGGCGCATCATTAATAATACTTTGATGACACCCGCGATACCGGCTGTCGCTTCTAAATGACCGATATTGGTTTTGACTGAGCCAATCTGGCAAAAGTGACGCGCATTGGTATATTCTTGGAAGGCTTGGGTTAAGGCTTCGACTTCAATCGGATCGCCCAGTGAGGTGCCGGTACCATGCGCTTCGACATAAGTGACGGTTTCAGGGTTCATTTGTGCGTCTTTATAGGCTGCGAGAATGACATCGCGTTGCGCTTCGACACTAGGGGCGGTAATAGAAAGGGTTTGTCCGCCATGATTCACCGCCGCGCCTTTGATAATCCCATAAATGTGATTGCGGGCGCTTTGGGCTTTTTCTAACGGTTGTAATAACAGCACGCCCACACCGTCACCTGGCACATAACCATTAGCCTCGAAGTCAAAGGTTTTACATTGTCCATTGGGGCTTAACATCCGCGATTTGGAAAAGGAAATATATTTCCACGGCTGGATGTTCAAATTCACGCCGGCAACTATGGCATAGTCACTGTCGCCAGATTGGAGTACGACTTTGGCGTGATGCAAAGCAACCAAAGACGAGGCACAAGCAGCATTGACAGAAATACTTTCCCCGCTTAGCCCAAATTGGTAAGAAAGATGATTGGCTAAAATACTATCAACATTGCCTAACGCCGCATAACTATCGATGACGACACCCGGTGCTGTGTGCAGAATCTGATAATCACCGGTCATCACCCCCACATACACAGCGGTTTTGTTATCCTGAAGCGTTTTAAGAGAAACCCCTGCATCTTCAACACAATGCCAAGTTTCTTCCAACAACAGGCGTTGTTGCGGATCCTTATGTTTGGCTTCGCGTGGTGAGATCGAAAAAAAGCGATTATCAAACTGATCAATGTTGTCAAGCAAACCGCACCATTTACTGATGCTTTTATTGGGTTCATCAATAATGGGGGAATAATATTCGTCAATATCCCAACGCTCAGGGGGAATTTCCTGAATGGAATTGATACCCTGCACTAAATTATTCCAAAATTCCTGGTAATTTTTCGCGCCTGGAAAGCGACATGCCATGCCAATAATGGCAATTTCTGGATTTTTCATTGGTAGAGTATATATAGTTGCTCAAAAAAAAGAGGGCACAGATTTTACCGAATCAGGTATTATAAAGTATTTTAACAATTTTATTGTAGGGTGGGTAAGGGCTTTTTCTTGCCCACCATTTAAGCTTAAGGTGGGCAACGTAAAGAAGTTACCCACCCTACAAAATACCTGAAAATTGGTGCTTCCGTTTTATTGTCGGGCTCCCTAGGGCTTTTTCTTGCCCACCATTTAAGCTTAAGGTGGGCAACGTAAAGAAGTTACCCACCCTACAAAATACCTGAAAATTTGTGCTTCCGTTTTACTGTCGGGCTCCCTAGGGCTTTTTCTTGCCCACCATTTAAGCTTAAGGTGGGCTTTGTAAAGAAGTTTCCCGATTGAATGAAGTACAAAAAGATGTAGTCCTAAACATGTGGTGATGTTACGGATGCTATCCCTTCCCCGGGATAGTATCCGTTTGGACATCATCACGACTGGAACAGGACTACCCAAAATGATATCCCGATTATAATGAATGAAGTACAAAAAGATGTAGTCCTAAACATGTAGTGATGTTACGGATGCTATCCCTTCCCCGGGATAGTATCCGTTTGGACATAGTGATGTTACGGATGCTATCCCTTCCCCGGGATAGTATCCGTTTGGACAAAAGTTGAGATTTTATTAATACAGCAACCCTTCAGTTGTTGAATGTGAATAGCCTTAAGGGAACCTGGGTTCATTTCCGTGTATAAGTGTCGTTTATTCAATCGGTAAACGCTATCTTCTGGCATACATTCCGTTGCATTTCTTGATTCAATGCTGCCACCTTTTTATGACATACATTTGCTCATCGCAGTAGGGTGCGTCCTACGCACCGCTTGACAAATAAATCGCTTGAAAATTACCGCTAATTTAATTATTAATTATTATGTAACTCATGTTACGCACAACGCTTCAAAATGATAATGATAAAGAAGGGCAACCATATTCGAGGCTAAAGTTTTTGTGAGCAAAAACATTAGCCTCGAAAGGCTCTATACAGGACAAAAATTCCCC
>QNER01000867.1 GCA_003646175.1 Candidatus Parabeggiatoa sp. nov. 1 | reverse complement strand
TCGCCTGAAAAACTTGAGTTTGTGCATCTTTAGTCCAAACTTGAGCTTGCCCTGCCAAGTTAAAAGCTGGCAGACTCCGATGACAAACTAAATATGCCATTATGTACCCGAAAAATGGGAATGCGCCAGACTTTGACTTGATACGAGGGCATCGCATCGTCAAAGTTCAATATAACTTATTGATTTCACATAAGCAAATTTGGATTTTTCATAAAAGTAAGTATATTAAAAAACAATGTTTGACTGGAGTTGCCCAAACTATCGTTTGGGATCCTAATATATAGCTTAGGCAAACGCGATGCTCAAATTTTTTGCTTAATCGCACTTACTATAAAAATCAATTGGTTATAAATTAAAGTTGAGTATTGCATTATTTACTGATGTTACGCACATTGCTTCGACGATGTCACAGTTTGTGCCATAAAGCGGAAAGTTCCATACCATGATGATGTTTGGTGAAAGGGCTTTCGCGACGGATTGCCTCTACAAGATATAACAAAATGTAGGGACAATCCTTTCGAGGCTAAAGTTTTTGCGAGCAAAATTGTTATTCGCGATTTGAGATTGTTAATGGCCGTTAAATAGAAATGCGAAGGTCGTTGTTTGTTATTCGCGATTTGAGATTGCTCCTGGCCGTTAAATGAAATGTGAAGGCCATTGTTAGTTATTCGCGATTTGAGATTATTGATGGTTGTTAAATGAAAGGGGCTACCTCGAAGGATTGCCACTACAATATATAACGAAATGTAGGAGCAATCCTTTATGGTTGCCCCTCTGGACTTATTTTGAAGCGTTGTGCGTAACATGAGTTATTTAGTATTAGAAGTTTTGGATTTCTTGGTTGAACCAAAGGGCCAAAATTAACACCTAATCCAGCACATGGGAGAAAATTGATTTCAGATTTATTATAACAATAACATGACGTTTGCATCTAGGAATAGAGTAGTCCTTACAAACTCATTATTATAACTCATTGAATACTAAGCGTATTTTTCTATTATACGCACATTTGTTCCCACGCATTATTCCGTTTGCTCCCACAGTAATAAAGTGTGTGAGACTTTTTTGTTCGCATTCCATAAATCAAGAATAAGCATATATTAAGAAACTATACTTCAGCGTACCCATGCTTTTGAAACTAACTATAATATTCAAGTTCTTTTGGTAAAACAAAAACCTCAGAGGTTTGGCAAACCTCCAAAGTTTAGGTTTAAAATATTTTTCAGGAAAGTTTCCAAAACCTCCACTGACTACCTCATCTACCAAGAAAATTACCCAACACCTTTTCAAGATCATCCCGCCCACGCAATTCTGTGCATTGTGTGGCATAAGCCTTTTGATTCCAAGGTATGCATAATCCGCTCGTCAGTACAGTAAACTCAATGTTGGCACTTTGCCAAGATTGTGGCACAGTTAATGCCAGGGGATCGATTTCATCCATATTGCCATTATCCGTCAAGTACAACACCTTTTCAAACGGTTGCTGATATTCCTCTGTTACCCGTTTTAGGCTTTCCAAAGCATCCAATGAAAACCCAAAACGGATATTGGAAATCTTTTGCCAGATCGCTCTTTCTTCTCTGAAATTACTCCAACTTGAAAATGGGTTACTCACACTTCCTGGCTTAACCGTCAGCAAAGTAAAGGGTAATGAAGAATTCAAATGTTGTTTAACAACATCATACAGTGTTTGTTGAATATCTTTGCCATATTGATTGAGTCCATTTGCGGTAGAAACTACGATAAGTTTACGTTTACCATCATCATCCGTGCTTGGAGGGGATGCAGTTTGAGCTTGGGTTTGAGCTTGATCTTCTGCATCATCAAAGGGATTGAATTCGGAGGTAGTTTCGGGAATGGAACTACAGCCTTCCAAGAATGTTAACACTAAAAATAGCCCCACCCGGTAGGAATACGAGAAAGTCCGTCTACTGAGATCTGTAAGACGAAGAAATAGAGATGTTATTTTGCACATGATTGATGCTCCTATTTTTTTCAGATAATAAGTATATATAATAAATAATATTTTTTTGTTCATCAAAGCAACAATTGAAATGTGTGTCAATCTACGCGGGTAAAATTATATCCCCCGTTTCGTTAATTAAGTACAATATATTTCAAGGAATAAACGGATAAAACCTTCCTTTACTTGATGAATAAACGGATATAAAACCATAGTGTTAAATTGAAGAAAAACATCAAACTTTGAAATCTGAAATCAAAGTGAAGGGCAATCCGTTTATTCTTGAGTGTCAAGCCAATATTTATTAATAAGAGTTTCTTGCAAAACCCCAGGTTGACACCTGAGGCTATTCACATTTTCAGGCAAACATTTTTGCCTGAAAACTTCTTTAGGGTTGAGAGTTTTAAAAGTGAATAGCGGAAGTGTTACTTGGGGCAACCCCGCAGGAGGGGTTGAATTTGAATAGCTCCAGGAAAAACCTGGTGCAACCCCGTAGGGGTTGAATTTGAATTCGAGGCTAAAGTTTTTGCGAGCAAAAACTTTAGCCTCGAATAGGCTTTGAGGTAAACGTTTTGGCGCGCAAAAACTTTTACCTGAAAAGTTGCAAGAGGCTCATAAGAATAAATTTCATTTATTAAGGATTCTTAAACACGCGCCCATTATATATAAATTCAATCATTTGATAATTATCATACTATCATTCGTTTCAGTCAAACCTTATATGAAAAAACAGTAGGGTGATTGAACTGTGACATTATTTAGTTAAAAGGGACAATAAAACTATTGAACTTGGCATTGGAATTCAAATTTGATGTTAAACAGCTTGTGTGTTTTGATAAGAGGTAATAACGTGAGTTCGACGTTATTTTTCAATGTTTAATCAAAAACTTAGATACAATTTATTATTGGTTATAAATTACTTTTTATCACATTAATCATATCATAAAGTTATAAAACGACTTTTCACAGTTTTTCGATTTTCTGTCATGAGCGACTAACAAAATATGGGAAGTTTATCGTTTTTAACTGATTGATAAAAAACAAGAATATATGCAACCAATTGATTAGAAAAGATTATTTTATAACTATTTGATATTTAAAGTCGAACTAACGTTAATAAGGTAGTACTTGATGATCAAGTTTTTGGTGGTTAGCCTCGGCTATCACCTAGCCGAAGAGTCTGTCGGACTTAACAGCTAACCTATTGTTTATACTGCAATTTCAATTTTGCAACCATTTAGTAAATTACTTGTATATCAATAACTTAACACAACCAGCCCGACAGACTCCTAGGGATAAATCCCTAGGCTAAAAGCGAAAAAATGCTAAAGCAGACTAAACCCCCAGCATGGGTTTTCGTCGTGCCTGTGACAACCCCCCGCTTTTAGCAGCCTTCGATTGAGCCAATGGCGGTAGTGAAAAATTTGATCATCAAGTAGTAGAGCTTCTTGCAAAACTCTTAAACGTTCCCCA
This sequence comes from Candidatus Parabeggiatoa sp. nov. 1, assembly GCA_003646175.1. GTDB lineage: Bacteria > Pseudomonadota > Gammaproteobacteria > Beggiatoales > Beggiatoaceae > Parabeggiatoa. Next base: position 721 of record QNER01000867.1, on the reverse strand, counting down.
GGTTTCGCCGTCATCGTTATACATAAGTCAAAACGTAGCCACCCAAGTCTTTTTTTTTGCCCACCATTTAGGGCAAAAAAAACCTGGGTGGCTATAAATATTATTAAAAATAAAATGCTTAAATACTTATGTATAACGATGAAGGTTTCGCCTGGGGCTATTCACGTTCAACCCTTTGAGGTTGAGATTTTTAAAATCCGCATGGCTCTATTTAAGAAAACCTGGGCAACCCCGTAGGGGTTGAATTTGAATAGCCCCAGGTGCCAACCTGGGGTTTTGCTTGGAACCAGAATAACAACGAACAAGCCCTTTCTGGGCGATTTAAAATTTTAATGCGCCCTTTCAGGGCTTTCACTTCATAAACACCTGCACCTGGGGCGTTGCCCCAGGCTATAATAATTCGCACCAAAGGGGCTGAGTAGTTACGACTAATAAATTCACTCCCATTACTCATTACCCATTTCAACATCATCTTGACGACTACAATATATAAGTACCTTGGCATAAGTTATCGGGTATTTGAACACTGTTAAGTTATTGATTTATAAAAAATCACATTATTTAAATTTTTGCCTAGTACACGAAAGCGGAAGTTTCCAGGCCATAGGAAAACAGGGGCAACCATATTCGAGGCTAAAGTTTTTGCTCGCAAAAACTTTAGCCTCGAAAGGATTGCCCCTACAATATTAATTGTTCTTGTAGGGGCAATCCCCCGCGCAAG
>QNER01000866.1 GCA_003646175.1 Candidatus Parabeggiatoa sp. nov. 1 | reverse complement strand
TTATAAGAAAGGATTAGATCGAAAAAAGACTAAGTCATTCTCAAAATCAGTTTTTATTTTTAAGGAATCAGTCAGTACAACTTCTTTCCGGACTAAACGGATTTGAAACCGGTAACAATAGGGATTGTGATTGTATGTCAGAAAGGATTTAATCGAGACGGATTGACAACGATATACAAAAGAAATCCGTAAAATCCGGAAAGAAGCTGTACTTCCAGTATAACTACAAGGATTGTTTATAAGAAAGGATAAGAAAGGAACTATAACTACAGGGATTTTTTATAACTTGACAAAGTCATATTCTCATTCGTTTCAGGCGAATAAAGTAAGAAAAACAGCCCAAAATTATCAGGAGTACAAGGCGAACCTTGTACCAAAAACGGCCAAAGACAGATTTATCAGGAGTACAAGGCGTACCTTGTGCCAAAAACGGCCAAAGAAAGATTTATCAGGAGTACAAGGCGTACCTTGTACCAAAAACTGCCAAAGAAAGATTTATCAGGAGTACAAGGCGAACCTTGTACCAAAAACGGCCAAAGAAAGATTTATCAGGAGTACAAGGCGTACCTTGTACCAAAAACGGCCAAAGAAAGATTTATCAGGAGTACAAGGCGAACCTTGTACGAAAAATTTGCTACACTTGAATTATGCCGTTCGTCCTTCATATTAGTACAGCTTCTTTCCGGATTTTACGGATTTAATGTGTCGTTCATTCTGTACGCATTCCCGAAACATCTAGTACAGCGGATTGATATAATAAATCGTCATGGCTAAACGCCGCTACCTTTGATAATGAAAATCCGCTTATACCCCAAATCCGTTGTACTAGATGTTGTGACTATTTCATTTCACGTAACGGATGCTATCCCTTCTTAGGGATAGTATCCGTCAATGACTTATTTGGGAATTGGGAATAGGGAATGGGATAGAGAATGGTTCATTAAGGAATGGGTATTACTTATTAACTTATTGTTTTTATTGAATATGTTTAATACCCAATTCACAATTCACAACTCACAATTCACAATTATGCAACAAAAACGTCTCAATTTAACGCTTCTGTGCTTATTAAGCACAACCTCTTATTGTAGTAGCGCGGCTGATATTTGGGTTGATGCGGCGAATGGCGATGATAGCCGTGATGGCTTAAGTGCAGCGACTGCGTTACGCACACTCCAAGCGGCCGCGAGCCGAGCAACGCCCGGCACTAGCGTACTGATGCAGCCGGGCATTTATCGGGAAACCGTTAAAGCGGCCAATAGCGGCACGGCACCTTCGCCCATTATCTACCGTGCAGCGCAAGGTGCCAGCACAGCAATCATTCGTGGTTCAGAAACCGTGGCGAATTGGACACCGTTGACGGATAACGCCATTGGTTTACCAGCCGGCATCGATCCCAACAATATTGTGTGGGCGGATTTATCGGCTTGGGGACTGACAACTGCGCCGCGTTTTGTGATGCAATTGGATGCGGCAGGTAACGTCCAGGCTCGTTTACCGTTGGCGCATGAACCCGATTGGCAGGTGCAAACCCAGTGGAAATATCATGAATTTTGGTGGACAGCCGACGGTGGCGCCGCGGTGGCGGAATGTGATCCGCTCAGCGACAAAAGCCCAGCATCGTGTGATAAAGCTTCGCGTTCTCTGACGCAATTAATAGATCAACGCGACGATACCGCGCCCGCGGGCATTGAGCCGGGTAATTTAACCACGCTGGGCAATATCACCGGCGCGACGCTAGTGGCGATGGATACTTTTCAAGGCGATTATGTGTTTCGCCGTACCATTACCGCCCATGATGTGGGTGCCGGACAGATAACGGTGGATCGTGATGCGGCACGCAATTCGGCTAACAATCAAGGCTTGGGCTTAGGGAGTAAATACTATGTTGAAAATCATCCCGCGTTGCTAGATAACCCTGGTGAATATTGGTTTGATGTCACAACCGGCCGCTTATATTTATGGCCGCTCACGCCAGAGTTGCAATCCGTGGAAATTTCACGGCGCGATACCGGCTGGGATTTGACCGGCCTTTCTTATCAAACCCTAGACGGGGTGGCATTGGAATTCTTTAATGGCAAAGCCATCACTATTCAGAATAATCACCTGCAAAGTAGTTATGGCAACCAACTGTTGAACTTGCGAGTGCGTTATGCCAATCAAGGTTTGTTTGCAGAGCAAGTGTTAACGGCAAGCTCTTCCGCCGACAGCGTGATTCAGGATTTAGTATTGGCAAATACTGAAATCGGTTACATGGATAACGAGGGTATTTATTTGGGTAGTCAGTGGGATAATGAGGCCGAACCGGCCCTGTTTATCCGTGCGCCTATTACCAATACCTGGATTAAAAACAATGAGCTGCATCATTTTGGGTATCGCGCACAGCAAGAAGAATGGGCGGGGCTTGAATTTCGTTTTGCCGATCACTTGCGTTTTGAAGATAACCATGTGCATCATGTTGCCCAACATGGGGTGCGCTTTAATGAGTCTGTGATTCAAGGCGATAAAGGCTTTGGATTTGCCCGTAGCGACATCAAGACGGGGACGATTTTGCTAAAAAATAACCTGATTGAACACACTTGCCAATTGGTTGGCGATTGCGGTGCCGTCACATTTTTGGGTACACCACCGCAACGCCATGTGTTTCGTGATGTGTTGCTCACGGGTAATACATTTCGTTATACTTATGGTTGGAGTTATGCAGCCGAGCAGCGGCGACGTTGGGAAGCTGGTTATTTTGGCTTTGGGCTTTACCTGGATGATGCCAGTGGTATCCATGCCCATCGCAATCTTGCCTATAACAACAGTTGGGCGGGCTTCTTTTTGGTACAACATTGGCGCGATGGCGAGATTATTTTGTCTAACAATCTGTTGGCTAATGCGGTTAAAGGTATCAGTATCTGGAACCCTAGCGATTTAGATACGCAGGGCAGTGTGAATACTCAAATCGTGAATAACCTCATCGTCAATAACGAAGACTTTGGCATTGAACACACCGTTCAACCCGACGACACCCAATCTCAGATCAACCATAATTTATATTATGCGAATGGTTGGGGCGCCGGTGCTAAAGCGGGGGCGATGAACGTTGTCAGTGGTGACGCTTATCAGAGGTGGGCAGATATTCAAGCCAATAGCGGGTGGGAAGCCAATGGCACCGGTGATGCGCCGGCCTTTTTTAGTTATGATTATCAGGCTCAGCGTCAATATGGTGATAACAGTGTGTTGGATTTTGAGCTGAAACGCGGTAGTGCGGCCATTGAATTGGGCACAGCCGCTTTGCCCTTGTCTTTGCAAACGTTGCTTGAACAATTTGCGATTCAAGATATTCCACAACAGGGTGCTGTTTGGGACATCGGGCCGTTTGAGTATTCGGAGAGTCATCAACCGTTGCTGAGCCAAGGTTTGGCAATTGATGTGACAACCCTTCAGCCACGAGACAGCGCGGCCCAATTCATGGGATTTGTCACCACTGGCTTTGTAACAACTTCGCTGGGGCAACGGGGCAATAAGCTAACAGTCTCGCCAACGGATAATATTAAAGTAGTAGCCGAGGTGAGAGCAGATCCTAATGATGTTGGACAACAAGGCGAATTGCTGCTAGTAGCCGCATACACAGCACTTGATAGCGACACCGTTTGGTATTTTGTGCGTCAGGATACCAATTGGGTGGCTTGGGATGGGCAATTGACAACGCTGAGTAGTGCGGCTGAGATAGTGCCCAATTTACCCAAACAATTTGAATTATTTAATGAACCCCCGATAGAAATAGCTGTGTATGAAGGTCAACTAAATCTGCCCGGCTATTTCACGATCTATGTCGGTTATTATTTATCCAGTGGGGTATTGGTTTTTAATGGACAACAACCGATAGAGTTTACTGTGCAGTAGGGGAAAGGGGAAAGGTTTTTCGGTCAACTTGACAATGTCATATTACTCGATGTTCAAGTTTTTGAAACCTATCTCTATCTATCAACCAGGGGCGTTGCCCCTGGCTCTATTAATATCGCCCCTTCAGGGCTCGTTATTGGGCGTGCGTTATTGCTCAGGAGTACAAGGCGAACCTTGTACGAAGTATAACGCGCCAACCCCTATTGGGGTTGAATGTGAATAGCTTTAGTGAAACCTGTGGTAAATGGTTTTTAATCCGATAGATTGAGTG
>QNER01000865.1 GCA_003646175.1 Candidatus Parabeggiatoa sp. nov. 1 | reverse complement strand
ATGCTATCGCTTTTTTGGCGATAGTATCACTTTTGCACTTTAAAATCCTTAATAGGCTTGTCCGTCAATTTTAACGAATAAAAACCAACCGTTAAATTGACAATCCCTTATTTTCGGACAACTCTAATCAGTCCAGAATGTCGTTATAATAAATAATGTTATTGTTGGAGTGATACTATCGCCAAAAAAGCGATAGCATCACGGCTTGAACACTTTTTGGTCCTGTACATAGATTATCAACAGAAAACGGTAGAGTCAGAAAAATTCGATTAAGGTTGGAGAAGTTTTGGAGAGGTCAAAATGAAACGATGTGAATGGGCAAATGCCAGTATTATTGAGCAAACCTACCATGATCAAGAATGGGGTGTACCGGTTCATGATGATAGATTGTTGTTTGAGTTTCTTATTTTAGAGGGGGCACAAGCCGGCTTGAATTGGTTAACCATTCTCAAGAAACGAGATGGATATAGAACTGCTTATGATCACTTTGATGCCGGTAAAATCGCAACCTATTCGGATGCGAAAATGGCTGAATTGTTATCCAATCCGGCGATTGTCAGAAATCAACTCAAAGTCAACGCGAGCATCACAAATGCCAGAGCATTTCTTAAGATACAGGCTGAATTTGGCAGTTTTGACGCTTATATTTGGCAATTCGTTGACGGATATCCCCTACAAAATTCATGGCAACAGTTGTCGGATATACCCGTCAGCACACCAAAATCAGGGGCGATGAGCAAGGACTTGAAAAAGCGAGGCTTTAAGTTTGTTGGTTCTACAATTTGTTACGCTTTTATGCAGGCTGTTGGTATGGTGAATGATCATACGGTTGATTGCTTTCGTTACCACGATATAAGGCCGGAAAAATAGTCATTTAAATAGCCCTGTTTTTATTAAATATTTTCATTACCACAGCAGGGTAGGCCTTACTTTGGTTGTCAAAATGATGACTAAGGTAACTCCAAAATATTAACAGTTTACTCGACTCGCAAGTTTTTTCTAAAGCCAAATAATAACTACAAGGATTGTATATAATAAAGGATTTAAAAAACAATAATAACTACAAGGATTGTATATAATAAAGGATTTAAAAAAATTATAATAACTACAAGGATTGTATATAATTAAGGATTTAAAAAACAATAATAACTACAAGGATTGTATATAATAAAGGATTTAAACAAATTATAACGAAAAATTTTCGGCATGTTTCCGAGGATCAACAACCAAGTTCAACAACTTAATCGATGCGGATTTAAAGCGGGTGGATTAGTCCTTAATCCCTTCATTAGGTTGCCCCGCTTGTCGAAACATATAATCGCATTGAAGTTATTATTGTCAGACTAAAAACTTGAACATTGAGTATCAGAAAACATACCCAAATCATTTTTATCAACCCTGAAGGGGTTTTCAGGCTAAAGTACTTTGAGCTAAACTTTTGCCTTTCAGGCAAATGTTTTGGCGTGCAAAAACTTTTGCCTGAAAATGTGAATAGCCCCAGGTACAACTTTGGGGAAAAATAGAATCATGGTATATTATTATTTGGGAGTTACCTAAGTAAGCCCATCCGACACAACAATTCACTCAGGAGAATGATTCATGAAAATTGCTATTACCAGCCAAAATAAGCGAGAGATAACTGGACATGCGGGGAAATGTCGCAAGTTTTGGATTTACGAAGTTTCTGATGGAAAAGTCGGTGAACGAAATTTATTGGAATTGCCGAAAGAACAGTCTTTCCATGAAAGTTCAGCTAACGGAGCACATCCGTTAGACGATATAAACGTTCTGATTAGCGGTGGTATGGGCATGGGAATGATACGTCGTCTTGAAATGAAAGGCATTGAAGGTATTATTACTTCTGAGACAGAACCCGATAAGGCGGTGACAAGTTATTTGGCGGGTACTTTGGAACGATTAGTGCCCCAGCCTCACCATCATGGGCATGATGACAACCAGACGTGTTGCCAGCATAGCTAAAATGATGGTATACACAGAAGGCACAGTTTCGTAGGGTGGGTAAGCGGGCAGAACGATCTCAAACATTATCCCGAATCTTAATGCCCGCTTGCCCACCATTTTTCTCCATGAAAATAAGCAACCGGTTTAAACTCTTTCTCCGCTTAAAATCAACAGCCTAGTGCATGAGAGCGAAAATCCCAATACCACCACAGGGCAACCCTAAAAGGGGGCAACCACAAGGGATTGCCCCTACAATATTAATTGTTTTTGTAGGGGCAATCCTTTATGGTTGCCCCTGTTTGGAAGTGGTATGGTTCCTTGCGCGATCGTGTACTAGCCTCAGCCTCTCCATCACCATCATGGGCATGATGACAACATGCTGCCAGCATAGCTAAAATGCGGCGTTGGTCATCATTTCGTCAAAGGTTTTTTGGTAGCCCACCAATGTCCTTTTATTGCCCGCCTCAAAGAGTTGGTGGGCAACACGTTGCCCGCTTCAAAGAGTTGGTGGGCAACACGTTGCCCGCTTCAAAGAGTTGGTGGGCAACACGTTGCCCACCCTACATCTACTGGACAAATACAATGGAAATTTTTCATCTTGATCATCTGGTTCTGACGGTAAAAGACGTTAAATCAAGTTGTGAGTTTTATACCAACATTTTAGGCATGCAAGAAGTGACATTTAAAGGCCACAGAAAAGCATTAATTTTCGGAAACCAGAAGATTAATTTACATGAATGGGGGAATGAATTTGAACCCAAAGCAAAACATCCAATCCCCGGTTCCGCTGATTTGTGTTTTATTGTCAATGAGTCACTGGATAAAGTCGTAAATCACTTAGAAATGAATCAGGTAGAAATTATTGAAGGCCCTGTAGAAAGAACGGGTGCGGTTGGAAAGATGATGTCTGTGTATATTCGTGATCCCGACAGTAATCTTATTGAAATATCAACTTATTGAATTACTTCACTTTTAGTTGCTGCAAACCGCTTGCCGCGCTGAAAAAGGTGGCAATTGAATTCAACGGGAATACGGTTTAAAGAGATAATGAAGATCAGAGAAGATAGTTCCAGGTAGTTACACTGGCTTTAATAATACGCACCTTCGGTGCTAAGTTTTAAGAGCAACTACGGGCAAAATAATATAGCCAGTGTAACTACCTGGTTTTAAGAGCAACGGCTTGCTCATTCGTTTCAGGCGAACCTTGTACGAAAAAACGGCGGCTTGCTCAGGAATACCAGGCAAACCTTGTACGAAAAAACTTGGTTATGATTGAAATTAGCTAAATTTTGGGCCCAAACTAAAGTTTAGACTCCTGCAATTCCTTCGTCTGCGAATGTTGGGCATAAGTGAGAATTGAATTATGGGACAACGATATACTAAAATAAATGATAAATTCCAAGCGTTTATCAAGCAACAACAAATATTCTTTGTTGCCACCGCAGCTTGTGAGGGTAGAATAAATATTTCTCCAAAGGGAATGGATACATTGCGAATTATTCACCAAAATCAAATTGTCTGGCTTAATTTAACCGGCAGTGGCAATGAAACCGCGGCACACCTTCTTGATAATAACCGTATGACTTTGATGTTTTGCGCTTATGAAGGTGAACCATTGATATTGCGTCTTTACGGTTATGCAAAAGCCTATCACTCGAGAGATTCTGAATGGGATCAATTAATGCCGTTATTTCCAAAAATGGCAGGCGCACGCCAAATAATTGATATGAATGTGGATTTGGTTCAGAGTTCGTGCGGTATGGCGGTTCCATACTTTGAGTTTGCAGGTGAACGGGAACAATTGATAAACTTGACTCACAAGAAAGGCGAAGCCGGTATTAAACAGTATTGGAAGGACAGAAATCAAATCAGTCTGGATGGTAAACCGACTGGCATCGTTGAGTAAGGATTGTGCCTGATAGGTTTGTGTGATTTTTGACTATACTGGAAGTACAACGCATTGAAGGATTTGACGGATTGATTTTTTCTGACTCTACCGTTTTCTGTTGATAATCTATGTACAGGACCAAAAAGTGTTCAAGCCGTGATGCTATCGCTTTTTTGGCGATAGTATCACTCCAACAAAACATTATTTATTGTAATGACATTTTGAACTGATTAGAGTTGTCCGAAAATAAGGGGTTGTAAATTTAACGGTTGGTTTTTATTCGTTAAAATTGACGGACAAGCCTATTAAGGAT
>QNER01000864.1 GCA_003646175.1 Candidatus Parabeggiatoa sp. nov. 1 | reverse complement strand
TTGTTTCTAAATCCACCTGATCAACATATTCTTTAAATAGAGTTGGATAGTTTTTCTGACAATATTCTGCCAATTCCGAAATGGTAGGAGCATCAAAGATAGACACCGGATGAAATATCGAATTTATCTTCTCCTGGAGCCGGTTCATCACCATAACCGCCTTAATAGAATTGCCTCCCAATTCAAAAAAATTGTCATCAATCCCCACTTTTCTCCCCAGAACTTCCTGCCAGAGTTCCACGAGTAAACGTTCCAGTTGATCGCGGGGTGCTATCTCTTTCTCTTTTTGAGCATAATTTTTTGGTTGTTTTAACATCAGAACCCCTATTCCACAAAACATTTAAGCGAATGTAACAGAAAACTTTATTTTTTCTTCTTTTTCAGTAATGGCATTGTAGCACTGATGATTCCGCCACCCAAACCGATCTGGTTCAATATGATGGTAGAACCCAAGCCCAAGTGCAAGAAAAACACCCCGCCAATGCTAATGAGCGCAGGTATAGTGACTGCGGTAAAGATGGTATTCATGTTCTTCTCGAAATCCTTTGCCAGATCAAAGAGTAGCTCAAGGCGATTTAAGCCTTGTTCCATCAAAATCACTTGGGCGGTATCAATAGCAACCATCGAAGCCCCAGACAGGGATACCGACACATGCGCTTGTTTTAAGGCAATAGAGTCATTAATACCGTCGCCGATATAACAGATAAATCTCCCCTCATCACGCAACTGCTCAAGGAGTTTGGCTTTATCTATCGGTAACGTTTCGGCAAAGTAATGGTCGATGCCCAACTCCTCAGCTAGGAGCTTGGTTGGGGTTTCATTATCGCCGGAAATAATATAACTGGCCGTCATTTGGGGCCGCTGCATCAAATTATGGATCAACGCTTTGGTTCCCGGACGTATTGTAGGGATCAGTTCCATTGCAGCAATTAATTCATTATTGCAGGCTATCATTAATAAGGAGTGTCCCTTTATAAAGCAATCATCCTGTATTTTCTGAATGTCAGGTGATATTTCGATTTCCAGCATTTCCATAAAACGAAGGCTGCCTGCCTGTATCAATTGATCTTCAATGGTAACAGAAAGTCCGTATCCCACTTGGTAATTGACATCATCAATGGACGGGATATCCAGTTCTTGTGTCTCTGCAGCCTTTAAGATGGCCCTAGCAATGGGATGGGTCTGCCGGTATTCAGCTGCGGCTGCAAATCGCAGCACTTCTTTCTCATTGTACTTGGAAAAAGTATGAATTGCTCCAACACTGGGCTGTTCTTCGGTGAGTGTGCCGGTTTTATCAAAAACAATCGTATCGACCTTATTCAATAATTCAAAAGACCGTCCATCTTTGATGATAATACCATTTTCAGAGGCTATTTTAAAAAAATTGATAATGCTAATAGGGGCAATAAAGTTCATTTTATACTTGAAATGGGAATTAATGACTGCCAAGGCACTCTGTACCCCCAAAAAAGGCCAAGTCAATCCGCCAAGAATGAAAGCCGGGACTACGGTTTTGTCAGCAAGTTCGTGTGCTCTCAACTCGACAGTGGATTTGAATTCAAGACTCTCGTTGAGAATCTGGCCTATTTTAGCTAAAGTAGTCTCTTCGCCTGCATGTTTCACTTCAATAACAACCTTGCCTGAAAGTACAACTGTTGAGGCAAATACCTCCTGCCCTTGATCTTTTTCTACCGGTATTCCTTCACCTGTAAAAACATGCTGGTCAATACTTGCTATACCCTCTACAATCACCCCATCAACCGGAATGATTCCACCGGCATTGACGACGATAAAATCACCCGGCTTCACTTTATCGATATGAACGGCCATTTCAACTTCATCTATAAGGGTCCAAACTTGGTTGGGAGTGAGTTTGAAGATGTCAATCAATTTTGCTTTTGTGTCTGGTGTTACTTTATTCAGGAGTTTTTCTGACAGCAAAAACATAAGAATAGCGAAATTACCAATAATTAAATATCCAAGGGCAACACATCCAAGTATTATAATACTCACTATGGTCGCCACCCCAACTCTTTTTTCTGATTTTAGTAAATTGAAAGCTCTTTTAAAAAGAGGACGGCCAGTATATATCAACCCAGGAATACTGAGGAGTGCTAGAGGTGGAAAGAACAACCCGCCCAAGGCAAACCCCAAGGATATCGAGGAAAAAACGATCTCGCGGTTAAGCATGTTGTTGGCACGCTGTCCGTTTTTTATAGGAATTAGCTCTTTTTTAGATTGTTGCTGAATAATATTCCCGGCATTGGAGTTTTGCTGGTTTTTCCGTTCTTTTTCTGAAGGAAAAAACCGTTTTTTAACAGTTCTTACTCCAAAAACCAAAGTGCCAGTCAAAATGAGTTCGAGTACCATTGTCCTTTCTTTTTCAGATGTAGCCATTTTTCATACCCGGCTCGGATATTTTTTAGCTGGCTCTGCAATTTGTTGAAATTTTGTAATAGTCAAAAGGATGTTGAACAAATAAGGTGTCAAAGAAATCCGAGCCCCACTTAAACACTGCGGGGACAAGCTTTTTGGAAAAATAGGATTTCTCACCACGTTCAATATCTTGTTGACCACTACAAATTAGTTGATATTATGATTGCTTAAGTTGATGCGTATGGGATATAGCAAAGCTAATGGGCGCATTCCCATTTTCCGGGCACCAAAATTCCATTTTTTGTCATCGTCCCATTGGCAGTAATTAGTAGTTATTCGTGAAGTACCTGTAATTAGTTAAGGATGCCCTTCGTGAAGACACGCATTATAATATTTTATTTGCTTTTCAAAAATTCAAGCACTTTGTTAAAAAATATATTTCAAAAAAATGTTAAGGATGCCCTTTGTTTGGACACGCACTATAATATAGAGTTTGCTTTTCAAAAATTCAAGCACTTTGTTAAAACATAGAAAAACTGCATATTAAGGCTTAAATGTGGTTCTATTTAAGTAACGATCCCTTGCCCTAGATAATGGTGGTAATGTACCAAATTTTTTTAGAAACCATTAATTTATAAAATATTTATTTTGTTTCGTTTTTAGGCTACTTAGTGTCGACGGGGCTTCGATTAGTAAAATAGGCATCCATGCCTATTTTACCGTAGCAAACCGCGCAACGTTTTAGATTGGGCTCTGGCTGTCCGGTACCACTACACTTCCTCGGGATAGAATCGTTCCCCCATGACGCAACATAGGCTGGCATTTTCTGAAGAAAATGCTAAAGCGGACCGAGACTACTCACCATCCATGGCTCGCAGCGGTTTAGTAAAATCAATAAGTTATATTAACTACCCGCTAAATGGGAATGCGCCCAAGCTAATCCACCTTACCAACACGCCGTTCAAACCTGTTCAGCATCACCCTGACCACTTTTTTGGTCAATTTTGGGCATTTGAATTGGGTCCCAAAATTTTGTTATAGACTTTTGGGCCTTGATTTTTAAGCAATCCCAATTCCCAATCTACGCCAAGGTTTTTGCGGAACAAAAACTTTTGCGTAGTTCCCAATTCCCAATCGCGTTCCCAATTCCCACGGTTTGAACACCTCTATTGGTTTGTAGGGACTACCCGTTTTCGGTACCTTGTGAGTGCCTATCTGTTTGTGTTCCTATTCTCAAAATTCCAGATTGTTCTTGGCACGAGTAGCGCAAAGTTAGAATTTAAATACGATCTAAATATTGATATTATCATTATCATCGCTGAATATTAATAAGTAAGTCAAACAACATATCAATCACCCAATCGTTCAATCACCCAATCGGATTCAGTCGGGTGGGCAAGCGGGAACCGCATGGTATTGAGTTTTTCTTGGGTGTCATTAAAAGTGTTGTAATTATTGAATAATAAATTTACATAATAATATAATCGTAGATTAATCTAACCAGAATATTTCACAAACCGCTGTAAAATTTATCTAATCTGTTGATTTCTAATACTATATGACGAACAACATGTTTTGAAATAAGTTATTCGTCGATGGCTTTAATAATCATAGCCTTAAATATGATTTGGGGAGTTTATGAAAAATCCGGGCTAAATACCACTTTACTGCTTAGGCAACTCGCAAAAAATAATAAATATACCGAATGCAACCACAAGGGATTGCCCCTACAAGCATAAGATTACTGTAGAGGCAATCCTTTATGACTTCCAACCCCCCATGACTGGTATATTA
>QNER01000863.1 GCA_003646175.1 Candidatus Parabeggiatoa sp. nov. 1 | reverse complement strand
GCAAAATCTAAGGATTTTCAATATAAGTTAAGACCAAATAACAGATGCTATCCCTCAAAAAAATAGCATTTGTCGCAGTTGTGAAGTTTTTATGCACAAAAACGTTTACTTCGACTATTATTTATTTGGAAGTCCCATTGCAACGCAATATCTACCAAGCAGTCTCAGGTACTTGGCAGGGCGACGTGGTTCTGCAGTTCCTTTTCGGATGTATGCGATGCACTGTGTGATAAGTCGTTTGGCGGTTTGGTACTTATAACTCATGCTTCCAAGACTTTCAACTGAATCCTTCTAACCAAAATACTTAGGCAACTCCCAAATAATAAAATACCAATGATGACAGTGATGCTATCGCTTTTTTGGCGATAGTATCACTTAAAGCAGGTTGTACATTGGTATATTTATTTTTGCGAGTTGCCATTAATTGTGAAATAGTTTTTGAGCTTGGTTCACACGAAAAACTCACACCACACAAAAACAATATTTATTTCCAAAACTATCCGGGTTGACTACACAAAAGACTTGCAGGACTGTGCATGATACAGCTTGTGTACACATTTTATGCGACACAACCAAGACAACGCTTAAGAATCATGGGACTTGTTACCCACCATACCGAACACGGTATAGTAGTACTCCCGACAACTTCAGTATAAAACGATAAGGGGATTTTTGAACGGGGGGTTATGGGTAGAATGAAGATGAAAACCAACCCCTAGCCCCTAGCCCTTTCAATAGGTTGAGTACTCTCACTTTTGATAAGGATTAACTTCCATGAAAAGAATATTAATTAACGCTACTCAGCCAGAAGAGTTGCGTGTCGCTATGGTCGATGGGCAAAGATTATATAATTTTGACATTGAAACGGCAGGACGCAAACAAACGAAATCTAATATTTACCAAGGCAAAATCACTCGCCTAGAACCCAGTCTAGAAGCCGCTTTTGTTGAGTTTGGTGCGGAACGGCATGGTTTTTTGCCACTCAAGGATGTTGCCCGTGGTTATTTTCAATCTCAACCAAAGGCAAGCGAGGAATCCAATGAACTCAGCGAAGATATCCCAGAGCGCCGCGGCATCAAGGATGTATTGAAGGAAGGACAGGATATCATCGTCCAAGTAGACAAAGAAGAACGTGGCAACAAGGGTGCTGCCTTGACAACCTTTATCAGTTTGGCCGGGCGCTATCTGGTACTGATGCCTAATAACCCAAGAGCAGGGGGAGTATCGCGCCGTATTGAAGGTGAAGATCGCAGTGAAGCACGGGAAGCGTTAAGCGCTTTGTCCATACCCGCTGGCATGGGCTTGATATTGCGGACGGCCGGGGTAAACAAAACCGCTGATGAACTCCAATGGGATTTAGAATATCTCTTGCAATTATGGCAAGCCATAGAATCTTCCGCGCTTTTGCACCCGGCCCCGTTTCTAATCTATCAGGAAAGCAATGTCGTCGTTCGCGCCATTCGCGATTATCTGCGCGAAGACATCAGTGAAATCCTCGTTGATGATATCGATATTTATGAAGAAGCCGGTGGGTTTATGCAGCAAGTAATGCCGCAACACGTCAACAAAGTCAAACTTTATCAGGACAAAGTGCCGCTATTCACGCGCTACCAAATCGAAAGTCAAATCGAAATGGCTTTTCAACGCGAAGTCAAATTACCTTCTGGCGGTGCCATTGTACTTGACCATGCTGAGGCCTTGTTGTCGATAGACATCAATTCAGCGCGTGCGACTAAGGGGGTTGACATAGAAGAAACCGCGCTTACGACGAATATGGAGGCTGTTGATGAAATTGCCCGACAATTACGTCTGCGCGATTTAGGCGGATTGGTGGTGATAGATTTTATAGACATGCTTAGTCATAAAAATCAGCGTGAAGTTGAACACCGCATCAAAGATGTGCTGAAAATGGACCGGGCACGGGTACAAGTCGGGCGTATATCGCGGTTTGGTTTACTGGAAATGTCGCGGCAACGCTTACGCCCCTCACTTGGCGAATCCAGTCATATCGTTTGCCCACGTTGCTGTGGGCAAGGCAGTATTCGCAGTGTTGAATCCTTATCACTGTCCATACTCCGCCTTATGGAAGAGCAAGCGATGAAGGAACACACAGCCAAAATTATCGCGCAAGTGCCAGTGACAGTTGCAGCCTACTTACTCAATGAAAAACGAGCGGCCGTTTTGCAAATTGAGGACCGTCAGCAAATCAATATTGTGCTGATACCCAATCCCAATATGGAAACGCCTATGTATGAAATGCAACGTGTGCGGCAGGATGAGAATAAAGAACTCGCGAGTGAGAAAGCCAGTTATCAATTTATCACCCCGCCCCTCGATCCAGCGTTTGATAACTATAGCACGCCGCTAAAACCAGAAGAGGAGGATGAACCCGCGGTCAAAGGTGTGGTACATACAACTCCCCCAGTACAGATAAAGAAATCGCAGGCTGCACAACAGGGTTTGATAAAACGTCTCTGGAATCGACTGTTTCGTCAAAACACCTTGAAAAAGAATCCAAAACCAAAACCGCCGACGCAAACCCGGCCTCGACGCTCCAAATCAGCGAAACAAAAACGTTCGCGTAACGCTTCAAAAGCACGCAGTACACCCGTGTCAACCACAGAATCTGATTTCTCCGTTGACAAAAGCGTTTTGCCGGAAACCCCAGAAAAAAAACCTGGCAATAGTAGCCGTTCCACTGCTTATGGGCACCGTAGTCGCCGTCGCAAATATTCTGATACTGATACTAATAGCACCGCGCCGTCTCAAACGACTAAGATAGTGAATACTCCTAAACAGGATCCCACGGAAATCACTGAAACTGCTGTGAGCAAAGCCAAAGAAAAAGTCAGTTAGTTATTCGGTGTTCGGACACAATTTTTAATAGCGAATAGCGAATAGCGAATAGCGAATGACTTCTGTCTAAATGGGTAATATCAAAATCAAAATATTATTGGACATTCTACCGATTTAATCTTAAGTACTTGATTTTATGACATTTGTGTCAATAAAATTTTCAATTAAATCAATGGGTTACGTTAAATAGCAATTAAATCAATGGGTTACGTTAAATCGGTATAAACTCTAATAAGTGCTGAGGCAACTCTCAAATAATGGTAGTCCCTACAAACCAATCGAGGTGTTCAAACCGTGGAAATTGTTCATTAAGAATTGGGATTGTCGATAAAAATATGTTTAAGCTTAAAAATCTTTAGCCATAGAAAAAATAAGCAAAGCTTCCACCCAAGGCTGGCAAAATACCTAACGAAATTTGGTAGTGCCCCATGGTAGTGGTGAGTCATTTTTTTGGCTGCATCATATAATGCTTTTGACATGTTCGTCACTACCTTTTGGGGCACTACCCGAAATTTAAGTGAAATGCGGGGAGGCCAATTATATAAGTCATTGATTTTTAATACATCCACTGGTTTGTAGGGACTACCCAAAGTCCCGTTTTATTTGCAAGCATTCAATGCTTGACCATTGACCTCACGGCTGTCTGGCCCCATCAAATAGAGGTACAAAGGCATGATTGCCTCAGGTGGTAAGAAAGTCTGCGGATCGATCCCCGGATAGGCCTCTGCCATCATTGCAGTACGCACCGCCCCGGGGTTGATGCTATTGACTCTAATAGTGGTGTTGGCTTCAAGTTCATCGGCTAAGACTTGCATCATTCCTTCAATAGCAAACTTAGAAACTGAATACGCCCCCCAATAAGCTTTTCCCTTGCGCCCAACACCACAGGAAGTAAACACAATGGAGGCATCATCCGTGCGTTTCATCAATCCTAAACAAGCCCCTGTGAGTAAAAACGGGGCATTGAGATTGACCTGCATGACTTGATACCACAAGTTGACATCATAGTGTTCCAGCGGTGTAAGTGTACCTAAGAGGCTGGCATTGTGCAGCAAACCATCAAGTCGCCCAAACTCGGTTTCTAAGACATTGGCAAGGTTTTCATAATCATTAGGACTAGCACCTTCAAGATTCATCGGGTAAATCGCAGGTACAGGGTGCCCTGCCTGCTCAATTTCATCATAAACGGCCTCCAGTTTGTTAATGGTGCGCCCCAGTAAAATCACGGTTGCTCCGTATGCTGCAAAACTTTTCGCCGCTGCACGACCTATACCATCACCAGCACCCGTGATGAGAATGACCCGATCTGTAAGT
>QNER01000862.1 GCA_003646175.1 Candidatus Parabeggiatoa sp. nov. 1 | reverse complement strand
TACTGTCCACAACGTTCCCTCTTGATGAGGTACGTTGAAACTCACGGATTGTCCATCACGACGCTAAACATCAACGGTCGCGCCGGAGCTAGCCAGTACATCACTAGAAGTGGAGCCAGCGTTTTTGTAATCATGTACCGAAAAACGATACACGTCTTTCGATGGCAACCGGCCTATGCTAACAACTTCAGGGCCTAAACCGTCTCTATCATCATGAGCAAGCCGTGCATAAGGTTCCTGCCACTGCACAGACCATTTGTTAGGGCCTTGATTAGCAAAATAGATATGGAAACGGCCATCTTCACGATTTGGACCAGTAAGATGTGCATCCAAATCGTAAGGCACCTCGTTCCAATTCAATACGATATAGAACTCGGCATCTAAACGAGGCGTAATTAAAACCTCCGCTTCCGTTGTTTGTCCACCAATACTGAGTACTGTGGTTTGGTGAGACGACAGATACTCTTGTTCTCCATCTAGTCCTAGCATAGAGCCTCGAAACTCTAGCGTGTAATTCCCGGCACTCAAATCTTCCAGAGTGAAGACACCATTTTGGTCCGTAGAAACTCTTTTGGACGTACCCGACTTGTTGTTGATATAGCGGTAGGCATATACAGACAAACCAGGAATGTTGGCATTATTCAGAGCATTTTTCACCGTACCGGTAATCTGGCCCATTTCTTCAGATGCGACTGGCACTAAATTGACCGCGTCTACTTCTTTTAGTTCACCGTCTGGTACAGATATACCAAAAACTTGCTCAGGAACATAGCCATCGGCTTCAATTTCCA
Source organism: Candidatus Parabeggiatoa sp. nov. 1 (assembly GCA_003646175.1). GTDB lineage: Bacteria > Pseudomonadota > Gammaproteobacteria > Beggiatoales > Beggiatoaceae > Parabeggiatoa. The sequence goes on along the minus strand of QNER01000862.1, from coordinate 3,385 downwards.
GACGATATCCAGAATTACTAGGAATCACATTCGTTTTGTAAACGCCATTTGTTGTTGGCTCAATGGTTGTTCCTAGTAGCGGTGTACCATCAACTGTCAGTTTCACCTGTGCCCCATTTATGGCTTGCTTGGTAATAGCATCGTAGACGGTGCCAGTTAATTGCCCAAAACCGGGGGTTTCCAGCGTTGGTGGCGGTGGTTCCGCAACTTCAACAGTTACTTGAGGAACAGCTAAATCAGGCGGTGTTTGGGCGAATCCTTCATCACCGGTTAAGGCCACATCAAGAATACAATCTTCCAGAAGTACCGGATCAGTAATGCCGGCTGCCTGGCAAATTTGTTCAGCCGCCGCACGACTAGCCGCATCTAGTCCAGTTGCTTTAGACAGAATGCGTGGAAAATCACGGTCAGTAAAGGTTTCCGTGGTTTCGCCATCTGCGTAATTAAACAAAGATTCTTCCTGGGTAATGCGCCAGCTATCCGCATAATTAGGATAAAGCGTGTCAAAGCTAAGAGACGTTCCTAGATTGGTACCGTCCCGCATAACAATATCGTTTTGCGAATCACCATCAGCATTGCCAAGAAGTCCAATCAGGTGTCCCTTTTGAGCTTCACTGATGTGTGTGCTCACTAAAAGTCCCCAATGATTATCCTTAACCTCGACGAGTCCATTGTCATTTGGCCACACCACACTATAAAGTGAGTTACTATTGTGGGGTGAGCTACGTTTGACAATACTACCCCCTTGCGGCAAAGAAACAGAACCGTCTAAAAGTTCTACCTGAATGCCATTGATATGGGTTACTGGCTGTTGTCCTATATAAAATCCAACTTTATCTCCAGCCACATTCATAACCGCCGCTTGTGTAATAGCAACCTGTTGATTACCAACAGATTTTTGACGTACTTGGACTTCAAAACTGTCATTCGGAACTGTGGATTTAGCCAAAATGAATTCGCCTACCGCTTGAAAATCATAAGCGAGGTCATCAAAAGTGTACAAATGAGGGTCTCCATTTGACGAGGCTTTACCACCTGGTGGTTTAGGTAATCCAGGAGAATCAGGATAGCTAGGATAGCCAGGATGACCAGGATAGCCAGGATCTACCGGGTCTGGCTCCGGCTCTTCAGCAGTGTCTATAAATTTGATACCGACCTGTTTATAAGGCCCACCGGTAACTGCCCCAGTGGCTGTGATAACCGCGATTCCAGAATTGTCTGCTGTGATCGTAAAACGAGCATCGCCATTTGTGTCTGTTACAACAGGGTTGGTACTTAGAACACCTTTTGTTGAAAAAATGTTAATGGATTCAAAGGCTTGTGGCGTTCCTTTTTTATCCCAATGTACCAAAAATTCTTGCGATGTATTGATATCAATTTCTGTCACATCTGGCTATGGGGAGGAAATCAGGGTAAAATTATCGTCCTCAGGTTCTACTGTAACTTCCGCGAAAGCAAACTGTTTTGCGAAGTCACAAGGCAGGATATTACCACACCCCGAAAAGAACACTGTATAAGTGCCTTCCTCGTCCGATTCAAACGTTCCGGTCCTGCCACCGCTAACAGTAGCTTTATCTGGATCGACATCCCAATCAATTGAACTATCATTAAACGGATTACGCACGCCATCCTCAACAGTAGCTGTCAACGTAATTGCTTCACCTACCTTACCACTGGCACCCTCCAGGCCCAACTTAGGCAAGCTAAACAATGGATCCCATGACGAAGCCCAGATATTAGTTTTTTCCAACTTAAACCACTCTTTGGAAAAAATCTCAAGCGAGGCACTGATAAATACTTCTACTTGCAAATCCACTTCAAACTTCGTTAATTGAGTTTTCAAATAGCCCCAACCTTCCAAAATATTCTCATGAGCACTCGTCTCAGCCGCTATAGTAGCTTTAATAAACGGCTCAATCGAAAGGTTCGCAGCCAAGCTTTTATAAAACTCGACTTCAATATTAGGAATTAAACGCACTTCTCCAACTACCTCGCCATGTACTTTGACATCGGCAGTGATAGAATTCGTAAAACCCTTTTCAAAAATGTTTTCCCACTTTTCCTCTACCGGATTCCACGTTATACCAATTTTAAGGAAAGTAACCGCCGTTGCTATTGCTTCGGCATCAATTTTAGCCTCAGCTTTAGCAGTAAACACAGCGTTTAGACTTAAGGTGGTCACTTGATAAACGGGTACACCAACCGTATAGGTTGAATAAAAAGTTCTCTTGAAAAGCTCAAATTTCTTTTCTACATCAACCTCAGCCCCAAAATTATAAGTGACTCCTAGTTTAGCTGTTAAGTGGCCACTTGCAACGATTCTGGCTTCTTTAAGGCCAACCGGAACCCCCCCAAATTTTTCCCAAGCAACTTTAGTTTTAAGTTGGGGTTCAAATTTGATATCTGATATCAATCCAGGCTCAGATTTAGACCCAAATTTAACTGTTTCCTTCTCCCCCGATTCATTCAAAAATTGATCGGTTTCGTCCGATTGGCCCGATTTAGAAACCTCCTTTTCATATTCAAGCTTTTGGCGAGTATTCCTAACACGATTGCTATTATCATCTTCAACATGATCGGTTTGTTCAGCAACCAAAAGATCATTCTGCCAACTTATAATATGACGGCCAATACCATCACGCAATGAGCGCGATGTTCTTAGTCCAGCTTGGGTCCCACTACGTGATGCGACATCATTGATATCAAACAATTTTAGCTGCGTATCAATGGTACCAGTTTCTAATACTTCCGTTAACGCGCCTTCACTGGTATGCACAACTAATCCCGCTGCAGTATTTTCCACTGAATCTACTTTGCGGAGATAAACATCTCTTCCCACGTTAACAAACAACACGCTGGCCACTTCCGGTTGCACATTTGGTGTTGGTGATGGATAAGTAAACACTGTACCATCTTCGGTTGTCGCTTCTCCCAAACCTAATTGCTTATCTACAGCAAACTTAGTGGTACTACTCACTACGACCGGCTGTTCAAAAGTAGTCACAGTACGATAATCTCGTTCTTTACTCCGATTACCATCCGCATCCACCGCAACAACCAACACACTGTAACTGGTGGCTGTAGTTAACTCTTCCAATTCAACCTGATTAACACCCGTGACTGACGTATGCAACGTATTTACCATGGGTTCAAAGCCGGGCTGATCTGATAAATGAACCTCATAACGGATTGCGTCAGCTAGTGTCTTGTTGTCAGAAGCGGGTAACCAAGCGAGAGAAGCACCATCCACATCCGTGGAAACTATTTGTACAATGCCAGGAAAATAAGGCTGTTCGCCCGCTCGCACTTCTAGCCTAATAGGCATGGGATTGTAGATAATCTCTCCGCTGTCTAAACGATACCCAACCCAAAAGTGATACATGCC
>QNER01000861.1 GCA_003646175.1 Candidatus Parabeggiatoa sp. nov. 1 | reverse complement strand
TCAGCGACAAACTGGAGTCTCTGACTACCCAGTTAAGCTTATTGGGATTCACTGCAACAGAAACGTGTGGGAAAGGGGGTGTTTCTTTGGGAGAAACCACCTTCAGTGGCACATTCGATGCCGATTTTATGCCCAGCCAAATGAGTTTGAATGTGCCGACTTTCAAATTCTTTATTCGCAAACGGCATGACAATGGCGAATTTAATTTGCAAGACTTGGTGTTTAACGTAGATGTCGCGAAAGCCAGCAATGGCCTTAAACTGGTAGAAGTGGATGTCCAAGTAGGACATTTTGATTTCCGTGACAAGGGCTCCAAATTCAGCCTAGATAATCTGGCGGTGACAAATAACATAGAGGAACAAGGCGATGTTATCAACAACACCGTGCAGGTGCAAATCCGCAACTTGCGCCTACCAAAGGCCATCACATCAGGCGAAGCGTTTGAACTGAGCTATGCCGGTCAAATTGCCCTTCGCCGCTTAGACGCAGAAGCCTTGTTGGTGTTGCATACAATGGGTGATCAGTTGTATCAGCAACAAAATCATCCAACGCGGCATATGAGGAAGATAAGGAAGAAATTCATGGAAGTACTGCCTCAGTTGTTGGCAAAATCTCCCGAAATCGCGCTGACTGAAACGCTGGAAACCTCAAAAGGGAATTTGCAAGGCCGCGTGAGTGTGAGTATTGACGGGGAAAAAGTGACTTCGTTGACATCGTTGGAAAACCCGCTGGCTTTAATCCCAGCATTGCAGGCACAGGCTGAAATCAGCATCGACAAAACGTTGTTAGAACAAACGTTGACGATGTTGAGAAATCAATCGCCAAAAGAAGTCGGCATGATCCAAGAACTCATCCCAATGTTTGTCGCCCAAAACTTGCTGGTTGAGACGGACGATAGTTACAAAATCGCAGCTTCGTTTGAAAACGGTATGCTGACGCTCAATGGGCTGGAAATTCCCGACCCTCTCTCATTTGTGGGCGGATTCCTCGGCATTTCATCTAGCGATGGTGACGTTGAAATGCCACCGGCTGATGATGAAGTTGAAATGAGCATTCCGGGTGAACTTTATCCGCAGCCGCCCAGTGAGACACCGGACGAAATTGAAATTGGCGTTACCGAGCAAGACGCTTTGCAGCCGCTCATTGAAACGCCTCCCGTTGAGGAATGTTCCTCGACATGTCAAGCCCTATTTGAGAAATGTTCAAGAGAGGCGGCCGGCGGGACAAAACAGTGTCGGCAATTTTTGGATGAAGGGCATCCCATATCGCGCGAAGCAGGTTGTGTACCGGGTTGTACTATCCCGGCTGACGAACCTCGTTAAGAAACCATAACAGCCCCAAAAGGGTTGAATATGAACTGCCCTAGGTGCAACCTGGGGAAACCCCGAAGGGCTAAAATGTGAATAGCCCTTAGGGGTTTCTTTTTTTGAAAGGCCCTATTTTACGGTTGGTACTCTATGTCATGGGACGGGGTTTGCAGGTGGGGTGTTAAATTTTCACCTTGTCTGAATCAGAATTTTCAGGTAAAACCTTCAAGGTTTCCAAAACCTTGAAGGTTTATAAAATATCATACTCAAAAGGGCCCTTACAAAAAAAACGGCTACTCTCTGTTTGACGGAGAGTAACCGTTGAAAATATTGTGATTTTCCGGATGCTATCCCTTCTTAGGGATAGTATCCGTTTAAACTCCGTTTAAACTATAAACGTGGTTATTTTTCCACCCTTCCTAATGCCACAAAAGCCCGATTTTTCATCACCACAAACGACCTAAATTCGGAATTTAGCCCGGTTTTTGGATCATATTTGAGCACATGCAACATACCCATACCATAACCCATCGGCCCCATGCTATAGTAATGGGCTTGAAGGTTATAGGGAAAAGCCTTGGGTTCTGAAATGCTGAAACATTCGGGTCCATAGCCGCTGGTGATGTCAGCATACAGCGTGCCACCCGTGGGTAAACTCTTCTGTGAGTAATAAGCGTGATGCTGTTGGTTGTCGTAGATATGAAAATCGACATCGTTGGCATCCGTTTCCCACATCAGCACTAGGCGCAATTGGGGTTTGGTCATTTTTTCCCAACGGGGAGTTTTGCCCTCAAATAGCGTGTCCAGTTGTTGTCGCTCTTGCAAGTTAGTCAGCATCAGGCCGAGTGTTTCGGCCAAAATACGCTTAGCCGCTCGAAAACGTGGGTAATTGCGTTCAAGGGCAGCTTGTAGCGTTTCCACCGCTTCCTGGTATTGCTCGGCTTCCCAGTAAGCAATGGCTAATAGGTAATGCCCGGCTGGATGATCCGGCCGTTGCGTGACGGCTTTTTTGAGGCTGTCTATGCTAAGCTCACTGGTGGCGTTTAGAGACAATAATCTTTCCGCAGCCCAGCGGCGAATATCGGCGCGGGCGGGGAAATAGTCTACAAGTGAGCCGTAGGCGCGAGCCGCTTGGGTGGTATCGCCGGTTTTTTCATACCATTCACCCAACGCGATCAATGCCATCACATCGGCTAAGTTTTCTTGTCGCCATTGTTGGGCGAGGTTGCCGGCCGCTTTGAGGTCTGCTTTATCAAGCAACGCGCGAAATTTGGCATATTTACCCGTCCAAGGAGGGACTTGTGGTTTTTTTCTCTCAGCTTGTGCCTGTCTTGCTGCCCTTAGACGGGCTTCCATCTCTGCACGCAGCCGGGCCGCTTCAGCTTCTCGCCTGGCTTCCAGTTCTGCACGCAACCGGGCCTCCTCAGCTTGACGAGCCTCCCTCTCTGCGGCTTCTTGAGACTCTGAACTTTCCAAACCAAAAAATTGGGTGATTGCTTGAACTGTCCGCGTTACCACACCCTCTTCTTCACGCTCTTCTTCTACTAAGGCTTCCGGTTCTGCCATTGTCTCAGGGGCCACTTCAGTCTGAGGGACCATCTCTGCCGCTCTCGTTTCGTCAACCATATCAACAACAGCCTCGATTTCGATAGCATCAGCATCAAGGGGCTCTGTCATTTCGACTGATTCACCGCGTGGAGCACTCTCATACCGGGATTCAGGCTGTGGACTTGGGGGTGGAGGAGGTGCATTCATCCTAACAGAAGGGCTAGGCATCATAGCAAGTTCACCATCGCTGCCATTTCTAGCGCGGCTACGTCGTTCAACAGTCTCAGGCATTGACTCAGCAGAAGCAGAAGGACGTGCCATGCGTGCTGGGGGTGCTGAAAGTATATCCCTGTACATAACATAGCGCTCATCATCATCGTTATCAGCACCGCCGGCCCCAGCCCCAGCCCCACCACGTAGTCGAAGCGTAGGCGCAACTTCTTCAGCATCCTCCATTGCCATTTCTTCGTTATCATCAATAATGACAACACCTTTTGGAATAGCAACCGGTTCTTCAGGTATGGGCACTGGCACGGGTATTGGCTGCGGCGTTTCCACCCCCGCACGTTTAATCACCGTAATACCATCCACGCCAACCGTCAAAATATCCGCTAATCCTCTGCGATCAATGTTATAGCGTCGGTAGTCGTTTTCGGTTTCCAATACCAGTAACGAAGTATAGGGGGACAGCACCCGATCCTTAACGGATAGGTTGATGATTTCATTATGAAAAGCACTTTTCATATCCGTGTCTTGGGTTTGGTCTTCCATGTCCAACAGTTTGTCAAGACGCGCCCGCACCCATTCTCGCTTGAGTAAAATGGGATTTGCTGGTTTAGTCGTTAAAGACAGTTCCTTGCCCCCAACGCTAATACGAACCGTTCCCCCCTTTGGCAGCTGGGGAATTTCCGCAAACACAATCAGCGGCTCATTCGTCTGCAACGCCTCTACTTTTTCCGGCCAAAACCATGTTGAGCCAGATACTTTGATAGGACTATCCGCATAAACGGTGCTTAAGAGTTTACGAATGAGCTCAGCATCACTGAGTGTCAGTGGGGCAACAATACCGGGAGATTGTCCGGCTTTAGCCAAGCTGCGAGCGATTTTTTTATCACTGTGATAGGACGGGACGAGAATATCGACCCTTTCCAACCAAGCAATGGTTTTCAGTTGCACTGCCAGTTGCGCCGCTGACGTTTCACCCGCGGTGACGACGGCATCTGAAATCACTAACAGCCGAGCGTTGTCGAGTTTCAACGCTTTTAAGGCCGCAATAGCGGCATCAAAGCGCGACGCACCCAGGGCGTTATGTTGTTTAAGTTGCTCAATTAACGC
>QNER01000860.1 GCA_003646175.1 Candidatus Parabeggiatoa sp. nov. 1 | reverse complement strand
CCAAACCCTAAATTTGTCCATCCCCCAGAAAGCCTGAGGCTAGGCTGTTGATTTTAAGCTGATTTAGGGTTTAAACGTGTTGCCTATTTTCATGGAGATGGATGGGGGGCAAGCGGGCGGGCGGATTCTGAATAATGTTTGAGATCGTTCTGCCCGCTTACCCACCCTACGAGGCTGGGGTGCTGAAAATTGTGAATTGTGAATTGTGAAGTCAAAAAAAAATAGTAACTTATTGTTTTTTATACTTGGAACCAAAACTGGTTCAACTTTTGACAACCGCTGGAACCTGATTTTCACCACCCCAGCATGAGGCTAAAGCACAAGCGATTTTCAGGCGTTCAAACGTGGCGCTTTGTATTCCCCTTTAAGCATCACTTTGAACGCCAATTCTTTCCATTTTCAATTGACACTGTCTATTCCTTTAAGATATTATAAATCAGAACAAAAGTACAAAGTCTAAAATTTAGCAGGAATACCGCCCAAATGCTCAATTTCGCTTATGTCTTATTCTTATAAACCCTATAATTTTAAGCCTTCTAACTAGCCCAGAAAAGTTTGGCACCAAACCGCAAAGCTCAATGCCTTGCAAAACGGGTAATAGGTTAATAGTAATAGGAAAACATGGCAATATGCCGCAAAGTGATACTATCGCAAAAAAAGCGATAGCATCACTTTCGTCATTGGTATTTTATTATTTGGGAGTTTGCTGAATAGTCACTTTCATGCTCACAATCTTAGACAAAAAAATTTTGCCATTACCCATTGCCCGTTTTGCAACAGGCTTCAAGGAGAACACTTTTCTGCGGGAGGTATAACGTTATTATGACCATACTAACTCGTAGTTTGATTATTGTTATCTTATTTTCTTTTTTGTTTGGTTGCAGCCAACCGTCTTTGCTCAAACAGAACGTACAGAACGAACAAAATGAGCAGAACGAACAGAATGAACAGAACGAACAGCCTCTTATCGATCCGGCTAAAACCGCTAAACGTTTAGAAAAGCAAGGTGAACACCAAAAGGCCGCACAGGAATACTTGCGAATAGCCGGGCAAAGTATTCCACCCACACAACAAAGTTACCAATTTTTGGCGATAAAAGCCTTTCTCAAAGTGGATATGCTAACAGAAGCAAAAGCCGAATTGGCGAAGCTTGATGTCAAGAAAAGCTATCGGTTGGAAATCCCGCTTAAACTGGTACGCGCCAAAATAGACTTGGCGGAACAACGTGTCTACCAAGCAGAACAATGGCTTAGGGGCATAGAACCCACCGCATTGTCAATACCATTATCTATAGAATACAAGCAGTTATATGCTTATGTTCTCGCGGCAAAAGGTCAGGTATTGGAAGCGAACCGGGCATTTCGGGAACTCGAAAAATTGACTGATAACGATCCCGCCATCATAAAAGAGAATCAACGGCGACTGTGGAACAGCCTATCTTCTCTCAATCAGAGAGAGCTCAAGCAACTGGAACCGGTTCAAGACAACAGGTTGTCTGGTTGGATAACCTTGGCGTTGTTGACAAAAGTCTCGTACCCAAAACACTTACAACAGGGTATCAATGACTGGCAACGGCGTTTTCCAAACCATCCGGCCACACAGGACGTTGTGCCAGATTTGGTGCAACAATTGGCGCAAATGCCACCGCCCCAAATTGCTTTGTTATTACCATCCATTGATAGCCCCTTTGGGGAATATGCACAAGCCATCAAAAATGGTTTTTTCATAGCAACTGATACGGAAATAGGGAATAATCGCCCTGAAATAACCACATACGATGTGGATGCTGAGAATATTGTGGAAGTGTATCAAAAGGCGGTAGATGCGGGTGCCGATTTTGCGGTAGGCCCGTTAGTCAAGTACACTCTCGCAGTTTTGGCCGAGAGCCAACCGCAATTGCCCATTCCTACGTTGGGTTTAAATCATTTGGGAATATCAATCACCACCGGTAATCTGTACCAATTAGGCGTGTCACCTGAGGATGAAGTCACAGAAGTAACAAGGCGTGCTTGGGCGGATGGACACAGAACGGCATTGGTATTAGTGCCGGATGGCGATTGGGGAGAACGGATACTGGAAACATTCCTGCTCGAATGGGAACAACTGGGCGGGCAATTGGCAAATTCACAACACCTTTACGGTAACGATTTTCAGTTCTTTATTCCGCAAATAATCGAAGAGGCTGAAACCGCGGATATGGTATTTATGGTGGCACCACCAGAACAGGCGCGGCAAATACGCCCTCTTTTTGACTCGAACCTTGATGGCAATTTGCCCATTTACAGCATCTCTAAAATATATAGCGGCACACCCAATCCCGAACTTGATGTTGAGCTTGAAGATGTGATGTTTGTGGATATGCCTTGGGTGTTGACACCTGATGAAAATGCTGTACAGTTGCAAGCGGTTATGCTTGAGTCTTGGCCAGAAGAAAGGAAGAAACACAAACGCTTACATGCGTTGGGCATTGATGCCTATTATTCACTTTTACAGATCCAACAATTGAACCAACAATGGCAAGGGCAGACAGGGTATTTATCAGTCGATAATATGGGAATCATCACTCGTGTTCAATTGCGTTGGGCACGTTTTGTCAACGGAAAACCAGAGTTACTTGATTAGAATAGATCGGTTCAAGGGGAAATGAGAAAGGGGATCGCTCCAGGGAGAAAGGGATTATAGCTGGTAAGAATAATTTGAGTTGCTGCTAAATTTGGACGGCGCATTTTTATTTTATTAGCAGACTATAGTTTGAACGATAAATAATTTCAGTTATAAACCTTCAAGGTTTTTGCAACGCTTTACGGTTTTGCCCAGAAGAAGTTTTCAGTTATAAACCTTCAAGGTTTTGGAAACCTTGAAGGTTTGGTTTTGTCCAGAAGACGTTTATCTCATTTCCCCTGGAACCGATCCCCTTTATTCAATACAATTTAGATAGGCCTGCTCAAGCGTTGGAGCGGCAAAAGTAGTGCAACATTCTGACGGCGTACCCACGAATCGCAAACGTCCCTCATGCAATATCGCCATGCGATCACACAGTACTTCAACATCTGCAAGCAAATGGGTGCTAAAAAATAAAGTCGTCCCCTTTGTTTTAAGTGTCTGTAGGTGGTGTTTAAAGTAAGCCCGCGCTTTGGGATCTAAACCACTCATGGGTTCATCCAATACTAATAAGCCTTTACTGCTTAAAAAACCAGCGGCGATGCCCAATTTTTGCGCCATGCCTTTAGAATAGTTACGCACCGGCTGCTTGAGGGCTGACACCGCGAGATCTAAAGTCTGGCAAATCGTCTGCGCCCGCGCCGAATCATAAACTTGACCATGTAATTGGGCCATATAAGCCAAAAACTTTTGTCCCGTCAAATAATAGGGCGGCGTAAATTGTTCGGGCAAAAAAGCCAACTGAGCCCGCGCATTATGATCAGTATGCGCGACACCAAACAAGTGGATATTGCCCATTTCAATCTCACATAAATTCAGCAAACTCTTAATTAGGGTAGTTTTACCCGCCCCATTCACGCCAACAAGCCCAAAAAATTCGCCATGAACTATTTGCAGATTGATATGATCAAGAATCCGCCGATGTTGGTAATCCTTACAAACGTCTTTAAATTCAATAACTGACATTCTAGCCACAACTTTTTGTATATACTGAATACAATTTGTACAGGACAAAAAAGTGTTCAAGTCGTGATGTTATCTTTTTTGCGAAAAAAGTGTTCAAGTCGTGATGCTATCGCTTTTTTTGGCGATAGTATCACTTCTTGGTAAAAAATACTTTAAAATAAAGGTTTTACATTTTTTGGTCCTGTACATAGTTGACGGATACTATCCCTCGAAGGGATAGCATCCGTTATATCACTACCTGTGTTCAAGTCGTGATGCTATCGCTTTTTTTTGCGATAGTATCACTTCTTGGTAAAAAATACTTTAAAATAAAGGTTTTACATTTTTTTGTCCTGTACATAGTTGACGGATACTATCCCTCGAAGGGATAGCATCCGTTATATCACTACCTTTACCGGACGACCGAGCAAATTAAAATGAGTACAGCGGATTTTTGGTCTAAACGGATTGATTTGACGGATACTATCCCTCGAAGGGATAGCATCCGTTATATCACTACCTTTACCGGACGACCGAGCAAATTAAAATGAGTACAGCGGATTTTTGGTCTAAACGGATCGATT
>QNER01000859.1 GCA_003646175.1 Candidatus Parabeggiatoa sp. nov. 1 | reverse complement strand
TTTCTGCCCAGTCAAAAACTTAAATCGGCGTTGAAACGTAGCGCATTGATGATTCTAATGATTGGCGGGTTCATTACTTTATTGGTGACTGGCTTGAGTGCCTATCATTTAGGCTGGCCTGGCAACCTGAGTTTTGGACTTCGCGTGGGTATGCCGCTCGGTATTGTCTTTGGTTTTCTGTTTTATGGCGGGATTGATGTGTTAAAACATATTACGTTACGGTGGTTTATGTATCAGGAGGGTATGACGCCGCGGAATTATACGCAATTTCTTGAATATGCCAAAGGGCTTATGTTTCTAAAGCCTCAAAGTGGAGGCTATGCCTTCTGGCACGACTGGTTTCAAGAGTATTTTATGAATCGTAAGAAATAACGAGAAAGTTTTAAAGTTGTACCATTCGTCAAAAGGTATAGCATTTCCCGATTGCGTAAAATACAATTTTAGTTCCAGGTAGTTACACTGGCTATATTAATTTCGCACCTTCGGTGCTTTAAAACCTAGCACCGAAGGTGCGTATTATCTACGCCCGTGGCAACGCCCCTGGCTGGCTGGCACAATTTCTATCGTGCGTGCCATTAGTGTAGCCACCCAATGTGTTTTTATTGCCCACCGCTATTTTTAGCAACTTCAATCCGTTGTCCGCCCTACATAAATAATCTCTACCTCAAATTGAGGCCACACCCATCCGTTTATTTCGCGTATCCGTTGTACTAAACTGAGTTGTACTAAACTGAAGGCCCCCAGGGGCTATTCACATTCAACCCCTTCAGGGTAGGCTGTTGATTTTAAGCAAATTTCATATTTAAACGTGTTGCCTACTTGTGTTCCCATTTCCATTTCGAGGATGGTGGGATCGCTGTCGGTAAGATTCGGGAGAGTGTTTGAAATAGTGCCGACAGCGATCCCACCCTACGAAACTACATTTTTATCGCTCAACTCGAAATGACAGAAAAGAAAATCCGTTTCATCCTTCAATGCGTTGTACTACATTTCACTTCCGTCAAAACCACCAATTCATCAAATTCAAAGTTTCTGACTAAAGCCGCTATGGATTCAGCTAATTGAGCGTGATTCGGCTGAATTGGCTCAAGTAACTCGAAAATAATCTCCGTGTCAGCCCGTTCAGCGGCATGATGTAAGGCTGCTATCTGCTCGGCGGGTAAAACACTGAGTGCTTTTCGCGTTAAAGGTGCCACCTGAGTCTGCTCGGTTGTCGCTCTCAGCTCCTCATAAACATAGCGCACCCCGATATGTTTACTCATCATCTCAAAAATATCCCCTTCCTTAAAGGGTTTGTGCATAAAATCATCACACCCCACCGATAAAGCCACCGCCCGTTCTTCTTCTAAGGAACTCGCCGTCAGGGCAATAATAGCGGTTGCCTGTCCTTTTGTCGTTGCTTTGACGCGTTTAGTGGCTTCATAACCATCCATAACCGGCATTCGCATGTCCATAAAAATAAGGTGTGGCTCAAATTCTTTCCAGACTTCAATCGCTTCCTGACCATTAGCCGCTTCTGGCACTTCAAAACCTAACTGATTGAGCAGCTTGAGCAAAAATTGGCGATTCGTCCATTTATCATCGACAATCAGAATCCGGTAGCCAAGTTGCCCCGGCTCAAGTGCCATGACTCGGTGCTGCTCTTCGCTTGACACCGTCACTTGACTCGCGTCAACCACTTTGAGTTTAATATCAAATCGGAAGAGCGCGCCACACCCCACATCACTTTCAACTTGTATGTCCCCTCCCATCAGTTGCACAAACTGATGGCTAATCGCCAAACCTAAACCCGTACCTTCCTGTACCTGTTGCCCGCTTTGAGTTTGCACAAAGGCCTTAAAAAGTCGGTCCAACTCATCCGGGGCAATGCCGGCACCCGTGTCTTCCACTTCAAACAACAGTTGACAGTGATCCAGGTTGACGCAAAAATGCCGCCCACTTCGGTAAACTTCAAAGCATTATTCAGCAAATTAATCAGCACCTGACGCAATTTCACCTCGTCTGTCTGGACATATTGCGGCACACCCGGTTCACGCTCAAAGCAAAGTTGTAAGTGTTTATCATCCGCTTTGGGACGAAACATATCTTCCACATAACCCAGTAAACGATACAAATCAAAGTTATTTTCATTAACAATCGTTTTTCCGGCCTCAATTTTGGATAAATCTAACACCTGGTTAATCAGCGTCAACAAGTGTTCCCCGCTACGACTGATAGTTTCTAAATGTTCCAGATGTTCTTGGGGTAAGTTTTTACTACGATTCATAATTTGCGTAAAACCTAAAATCACATTCAGGGGAGTGCGAAGTTCATGGCTCATATTGGCTAAGAAAGTACTTTTAGCCTTATTAGCGATTTCCGCCAGTTCTTTGGCTTCTTCCGCCAGCTCTTTGGCTTCAAGCTGTTGATGGGTTGAGCTTTGCAAATCCTCAGCCATTTTGTTGAAGGCGGTGCCTAATTGTCCTATTTCATCCTTGGTTTTTACTACGACTCTCTTGGAAAACTCGCCGGTTGCAAATTTTTGCGTGATGTCAATCAGTTTTTGAATCGGCATCAGAATATGATTTTTGGCCCACTGAATAAACAAATAGAAAATCAATCCCACCAAAACCAAAATAAATAAACTGATTATCAGGTGCCTGTTGGCTGCCGATTTCATCTCCAACATAGCAGTATTCGCCTGTTCGCTGGCAACATTTGAGATTGTCAATGCGGTATCGATGGCTTTGGTTGCAGCCTCAAACCAAATGGCAGCCTCGACTGGATACGCCACACCTTTGATGGTTTTGATAATCACGAAAAAATGATGGGTGTCAGCTTGGATAAATACCGGTTGATAGACAAAAGTTTCCCCAGCACTGACATGCACGATTCCGGCTTTGCCTGATAGAATCTGTCTTGCAACTTGGGGTAAGTCTTGTTTGATATTATGGTGTGAACGCTTGAGTTTTTTTATCATTCCCCACTCTTTAGTTTTATCAGGATGGTGGAGGTAGAATCCATCATGATGCACTAATAAGTAATCTTCTTTTGCCTCGCTCTCGATGATTTTATGCCAAAATGACGAGCCGTTTGTCAGTAAATTGAAAATAATCATCCCCGCCCGTTTTTTGCCATCAATAAAAACCGGGGTGACAAAACGCAGCGTTGGTTTAAAGGGGGCTTCAACTTCCGTCAATTCGACATTGAGATCAATATGCGATAACGGGTTGCAGATTGATTGCATGTTGGAAATAGTATCTGTGGCTCTTATTCTGTAAATGTTTGCCACGTACAATTGTGGTGATATGATTCTCAGATTCCACTCGCACACGTTCCTGTCCTATGTTATCTAAATACCGAATTTGGTAGACTTTTTTATGAATTTTAGCAAAATGCTCAAATAGCGTTTCTACCGCAATGAGCCGCTCATCCAACTGTTCTGCTTCATTTTCTACCAATCCTTTAACCAAAGCAGTGACGCTGTGATGGCGACTCATATTCAGCAAATTACTAGAAATGCCTGCTAAATAATTTTCCAGAGAGGCTTTTTTCTTGAGCAGTTGTATAGAAGCAGCCCTGACAGCCTCTTCTTGTTGCTGGCTGGCTGCAAAAACCGGTCCCCTTAACACTTGAAATGATTGCATAAATCCTTGTTCAAAAGTCATAATCGCCGGTTCCATCTCCTTTGAAGTAGAAGGTTGTCCCTTTAAAAGCAATACTTGCTCAAGCGATTGCTCCACAATGGAACGATAGTGTTTTATTCTACGCATTGTCTCGCGGGGAAAAGGCTCACCACGAGCAATGGTATTTGCGACAAGGGCACGTTCCAACCCAGCAAATTCGCGTAACTGGGTGATATGAGGACGCAAAACGCTATTCAAGTAGGATACCTGTTCTTTCTGGTTTTGCGGGAGAAAGGCAAAATTACGCAGATTAAACTCATAATGAATGTACAACGGGTTAATGGAATAAACGGATTGATTATTTTACCGCTTTTAACTTGACAATGTCATATAAGCCAGAAACCAGATTAACCGGGATAAACACCTTATTGAAAAGCGATGGCTTATAAAAAAAAGGATTTTTTGGCTATAACTACAAGGATTGCTTATAAAAAAGGATTTTTCTTTTTAAAAGGCTATAACTACAAGGATTGCTTATAAAAAAGGATTTTCCTTTTTAAAAGGCTATAACTACAAGGATTGCTTAT
>QNER01000858.1 GCA_003646175.1 Candidatus Parabeggiatoa sp. nov. 1 | reverse complement strand
GGTTTGTTTGTAAAGAAGAATCACATTGTCGGGGTTATTGGGATCTTCATCGGTCTCTTTTAACGCTTTCCAAACCCTCGAATAAGTCAACGGTTTATGGCCTTTTTTGATAATTTCATTCAGGGCTGCTTTGAGCGGTTGGCCGGTTTCTCCAATCGCATTTTTATAGTAGGCGAATATCGCTTCTTTAACGTTATTGACTTCCGCTACGGGTTTAGCATGAGATTCTGCCACCACTGGTTCGACATGAGATTCTGCCTCCGCTGATTTTACATGAGGTTCTAGTTTCTCACTGGTATCATCTCGTGCGAGGTTAAGGATGGCGGTTGGTTTTTCAGTCAACTTGCCGGGCGTTGCGTTTCGGCTCGAAACACGCTGCATCCCAAACAGGGTGGTTTGTTCTTCAGTCAACTGGCCGGGCGTTGTGTTTCTGTTTGAAACACGCAGCATCTTAAATGCAGACTCGTTAAATTGACTGAAATCGGTCCTGACAGCAATCCGACGTTGATTATGTAGAAACACGCCTTCGTGATTATCCACGATACGCGAGCCTTGTTTGAGAATGAACTTCTGATAGGGTTTGTTGATAATTAAACTATTTTGGCTGTTAATATAGGTGACATTGCCTGCTAACGCAACACTAAAGTAGCTTTCAAAACGACTTTGATCGTCATTTCTGGCCACGATAACAAATCCTTTGGCCGGTAAATTACCTGTCAGTGAAATTGTCGTAACCAAGCCTTTTGACGTAGTTCTGCCTCGGGTTTCTTCAATAACCCAACCAGAAAGTGAGACATCTTGAGTGCCGGCATTAAAGAGTTCAACAAATTCAAGACGGTGAGGTTTGGAATCCACAATTTCGGTTATATAAACGCTGTCAAGTTTATTCCTCCCGGTTTCATCACTGACAACGGGGCTCACATAACCCATCATCAGTAACGGTGAAACGGTTAAAATAACCGATAACATTTTTTTCACATTGGTTCTCCTTTAAGTTTGGTATTTGAGATTTGCGAATTATTGTGCCCATAAATTCCATTGGGCGCTTTAAACAAAATAACATGACTGTAGTGCAGCATAGCTGTTAGAATAGATATTTGGCAATATCAATCAACGAAGGACAAATTAACATATGACTACCGAAAATCCTTATCAACCCCCTACTGCTAAACTCCATGAAGATATCATCGCGACAGGTGAAGCCGGTGGAACATTGACTGATGGCATAGAGGGTAACTACGACTTTGAGATAATGGAGGTCATCAAAGAGGCGTGGCAAAAAACAACTGGATTTAAGGGGACATTACTGGCCGCCGGGTTTATTATTTTTTTGGTGTTCTTTGCCCTTAACATCGCGCTCACTTTTATTATAAGTTCCCTCAGTTTAGAGGAAAACATCGCTGCTGTCCTAATCAACCAATTGATTTTGACGGCTGTGATATATCCCTTTATGGCGGGTATTATGATGCTCGGTGTGCGTCGAGCGGTGGATTTGCCAGTGAGTTTTTCGATGGCCTTTGGATACTTTGGGTACACAGTATCTCTGGTTATCGCGGCTCTCATTATTATGGTTTTTACCACGATTGGGCTTTTCTTGCTGATTATCCCCGGCCTGTACTTGAGCGTCGCTTATTTACTGACCGTTCCCCTGATTGTTGAAAAAAACATGGGGCCTTGGCGCGCTATGGAATCCTCACGCAAAGCCATCACCCATCATTGGTTTAAGGTATTTTTAACCTATTTAATCATGGGTATTATCTATATTATCAGCATTATTCCCTTAGGCATTGGTCTCATTTGGACCCTACCCATGATGGTGAATGTCAGTGGTATTTTGTATCGCATCATGTTTGGCGTAGAAGAAGCCCGTCAAGGAGAAAGCCGCTAATTATAGACGCTCAAAATATAGATAGAGCAAAACCTTCAAGGTTTTCAAAACCTTGAAGGTTTCTAACGGAAATTATTTATCTGAAAAACTATATTTGAAAAAAATTCTATAAAAATAGTGACTTAAATAACTGATGTTACGCAGAGAGTTTCTAATTAGGGTAACCACAAGGGATTACCCCTACAATTACAATTTTGGTCTGTAGGGGCAATCCTTTCGAGGCAAAAGTTTTTGCGCGCAAAAACTTTTGCCTCGAATATGGTTGCCCCCTATTCACAAGTATTTGGCATCTGTCTCCATTTTTTCATTAGCAATTAATACTTCACAATTTTCACCACCCCAGTATCCATCACATCACGAGCCGGATGTTATTCCTTTTCCCCGACAGTATCCGTCACATCAATGCCAGAAAGTAGGCGTATATAAAATCGACTGCCTTTCCCTTCCTCACTTTCAACTCGTATGGTGCCCCCATTTTTTTCGATAAATTCTTTGCATAAAATTAAACCTAAACCAGTGCCTTCTTCTTTAGCGGTTCCTACAGTGGTATGCGAAACATCAATTTTGAACAGCTTATCAATGTCTTGTGGTTTTATGCCAACGCCGGTATCCGATATTGAAATTTCAACCTCTGGGCCTTCTTTTTTAGCAGATATTTCCACCTGACCATTGACTGGGGTGAATTTTATCGCATTTGAAAGTAAATTTCTGATCACTGTGTCAAGCATGTATTCATCCGCAAAAACCAACGTTGTATCAATAGATGAAAATATCTCGATATTTTTAGCTTTGGCATTGTTATCCAACAATGCCATGCTCCGGTAAACAATATCTTGCAAATCTATTGTGACCAATGATACCGTCATTCGGCCGGTTTCCGCTCTTGACCAATCTAACAGGTTTTTTAATAAATTATAGCCTTGATTTGAAGTTCGCACAATATCCTGAATAAATTCCTCTTTTTCATCAGCACTCAGTTGATTATTTTGAGTTGCCAAAAGCGATGACAAACCAATTAATGCACTGAATGGATTGATTAAATCATGCGCGATGATGGAGAAAAATTTGTCTTTGGTGGCAAGTGCTTGTTTCAGTTTTTCTTTTGCCGCTTTGAGCTCAAGATGCGTGTTGACGCGCGTCATTAATTCTTTATTATTAAAAGGTTTAGTGACATAATCAACCGCTCCCAGTTCTAAGCCCCCGATAACATCCTCTTTTTCTATCTTAGCCGTCAGAAAAATTACGGGGATATCCTTGGTGGTAGCATCTTGCTTTAATTGTTTGCAAACTTCAAAGCCATCCATGTCGGGCATCATAACATCCAGCAAAATGAGATCAGGCGGTTTCTTTTTAACAGAATTCAATGCCCTAATGCCAGTTTGGGCGAAAGCTGCACTTAAGCCATTTTCCTTCAGAATATTTCCCAACACCTTAATGTTCTGTGGATTATCATCCACGACCAAAATCAGTTTTTTATCATTCAACTAATGTCTCCTTTTAAGGCTCATTTCCCACATTGTGTGAATAGTGAATTATAATTGATAATTGATTTCGTAGCGATAGTTGGAGCGATGCTGTCAACTATCGCTACGAACTGATAATTGATGTGATAACTCATCAATTCATTATACCCATTTCAGTTATTATCTCATGTTACGCACTCTGCTTCCACAAGCTTTGGGATAAATCCCAAGGCTAAAAGCGAAAAAACCTAAAGGTGACTAAAACCAACTATTACTAAGTACTGAACCATAAATTTTCAGGTATTTTAACAGAAGCAACCATAAATGGGGCAACCATAAATGGGGCAACCATAAAGGATTGCCCCTACAAGGATAAACGATATTGTAGGGGCAATCCCTTGTGGTTGCCCTTTGCGATAAAATACCGGTTTATTTGTGCTTCAGTACTTATTACTAACTCAGCTTCCACAAGCCTTGGGATAAATCCCAAGGCTAAAAGCGAAAAAACCTAAAGGTGACTAAAACCAACTATTACTAAGTACTGAACCATAAATTTTCACTATGTACAGGACAAAAATTGTAATAATTTGATTTTATAAGTATTTCGTGATGCTATCGCTTTTGTGGCGTATGTATCACTTTTGCACTTTTGCGGTATCACCCTTATCTATCTGCCAAAATCCTTAATAGACTTGTCCGTCAATTTTAGCGAATAAAAACCAACGGTTAAATTCACAAACCCTGATTGAGTCAAAAATATCATTGTAATAACCAGTGCTATTGTTTGAGTGATACTATCGCAAAAAAAGCGATAGCATCACGGCTTTAACACTTTTTTGTCCT
>QNER01000857.1 GCA_003646175.1 Candidatus Parabeggiatoa sp. nov. 1 | reverse complement strand
TTAGACACAATTGTGGGCCATGTCTTGTTTAGTACAACTAATTACGCGGATAAACGAATTATTAGACACAATTGTGGGCCATGTCTTGTTTAGTACAACTAATTACGCGGATAAACGAATTATATATACACAATTGTGGGCCATGTCTTGATTTGAAAACTTTCAAAACGTTTTATGGCCCCCAAATCCCCGGTATCAATTTAGTACAACTAATTACGCGGATAAACGAATTAGACACAATTGTGGGCCATGTCTTAATTTGAAAACTTTCAAAACGTTTTATGGCCCCCAAATTCCCGGTATCAATTTAGTACAACTAATTACGCGGATAAACGAATTAGACACAATTGTGGGCCATGTCTTGTTTAGTACAACTAATTACGCGGATAAACGAATTATATATACACAATTGTGGGCCAAGTCTTAATTTGAAAACTTTTAAAACGTTTTATGGCCCCCAAATCCCCTGTATCAATTGTATGTCATTGACGGAGTTTGTTTGTAGTAGGTGATTCATCGCCTACTTAGGTTTCTGAACGACTATAGCAATCACGAGCGTTTGGAATAGTCCTCAGCTTCCAAGCGAGGTTGAGCAACGTCATTGAGGAAACGTTACCGAACCTGCCAACTCGGTGACAATCGGAAGAGTTGCAGATTCCGTTCAATAATCAGCAACTTATTTGTTATTTGTTTAGTACAACTAATTACGCGGATAAACGAATTCGACACAATTGTGGGCCAAGTCTTAATTTGAAAACTTTCAAAACGTTTTATGGCCCCCAAATCCCCGGTATCAATTGTATGTAGTTGATGGAGTTTGTTTGTAGTAGGTGATTCATCGCCTACTTAGGTTTCTGAACGACTATAGCAATCACGACTTGTACGAGCGTTTGGAATAGTCCTCAGCTTCCAAGCAAAGCTGAGCAATGTTAGTGAGGAAACGTTACCGGACATGCCAATTCGGTAACAACTCGGAAGAGTTGCAGATTCCGTTCAATAATCAGCAACTTATTTATTATTTATCTCCCAAAATGGAGGATTATCACTCATGAAGTTAAACTTCAAAAAACGTGATCCGGTGATGCCGGACACCAAC
Source organism: Candidatus Parabeggiatoa sp. nov. 1 (assembly GCA_003646175.1). GTDB lineage: Bacteria > Pseudomonadota > Gammaproteobacteria > Beggiatoales > Beggiatoaceae > Parabeggiatoa. The sequence continues at coordinate 3,099 of QNER01000857.1, read as the reverse complement.
TTGGGGCCACCCAAGACGCAACTGCGGAATAAAACGCTGGCACGGGCAATAAGTGTGGCATTGCTTGCGGGTAGTATTTTACCTGCAACTGGCTTTGCAGGTTCTTTTCAAGGTTCAATGTATAACGACTTAAATGGCAACGGTACTAAGGAATCAGGTGAACAAGGGCAGGCAGGTTTGGAAGTTTACATAAGAAGCCATCAAACGGGTAAGGTTTCGACTGTAACAACTGATAAAAATGGTGACTTTTTGTCTGAAGGACATGATAGTGGCCGATTTGTCTTGTGGGTTCAACAGCAAAGTGGTTGGCAACAAACAAATGCTACTGCAAGAACAAGAGCCAGCAAATTTTACACAGTTGTTTTGAATGAAGGAGAAAACCATACGGTTGATTTTGGTGTCATAAAGACAGATGCACCAATGATTAATACCGATGGGCCAACGGTAGTCGAATTAAACACTGAAGTCACTTTTAGTGTTGACATCGTTCCTGATGATCCTGACAATCCAGACGATATAGTGGATATTGATACTATCGTTTGGGATTTTGGTGATGGAAATACCGCAGTGGGTCAAAATGCCACTCATACTTACACTTCTGTTGGTAATTATCAAGTGTCTGTGACAGTGACGGATATAAATGGGGAGGTCAGTACAGCCATTTGGGAGGTTATCGTCACCGTTTTTGGTAGTGGTGACCCTTGTAATTTAACAACAGCTATATTTTCGGATCAAGATGGTGACTGGAATGAGATTACCACTTGGAGTACCGGTACTGTTCCTACTAGCTCAGACAGTGTGAAGGTTGACCATGAGATAAATGCCGATGGCTTTTTCTTTCTGGATCAGCTTTGCGTTTTAGAAAACGGCAAATTAGAAGGCGTTAATTTAGATATTCTTGCGGACAAAATCCATAATTACGGTCAAATCCTTGGTGTCAATGGTAATAGCGCAAGCGGTGGAATCACAAATCGGTTACCCGCTGAAGTAGGAGGGAACGTTACGCTTTCTGCTTCTACCTTGCTCAACGAATCCACCGGCCAAATTTATGCAGGTCGTGGGGGTGATGATATTACCATTCTATCTTTTACTGGTGAAATGGTTGATGCGACTGGTGTGACTGGTGGGACGATAGGGCTATATGGTTTTACTGACATCATCAACCATGGCAGGATTGGTCCTAGGCGCATTGATTGGTGGGATCATGGTATTAGTAAGGCTGTAGATTATCAACCATTATATGGCAGTGATCCCTTTGGTGATACTGCTAATGGTGGTAATGGTGGTGATGGTATTAATGTCCATATATACGATGTGCGGAATTGGTATGGCGATGGTGATCAAACCAATTTCAACAATGGTGATGCCATTGGTGGTAATGGGGGGAATACATTCCTACAAGCAACATCTGTATTCAATGATGGCAGAATTTGTAGTGGTAATGGTGGTCCAGCAGCCACAGCTGCAGGTTTGGGAGGTTCTGGTTGGCCCACTGGAGGAATCGGTGGTACTTTGACCATTAGTTCTCCCAACGTGGCTGGTTCGGGAACATTTTGTAGTGGTAGAGGAGGTGATGTTTGGATCGAACCTGATATGCTAATAATTGGTCCGAATGCTCGTATTATAGGTGAAAATATCACTCAATACGGTGGTGATAACTTTGAAATGGTGTTAAGTAACCTCCAAGAAGGTGCCATCACTGCCGAGAAAACTATCACACTGGCTGTTGGCAAAAATGGTGTTATTGACTTTAGAGGTAATGCAGCCCAAGTACTAAAGGCAGGTATTCAAGTTTTAATTTTTGCGGACACTGTTCTACTGGACGATGGAGTCACACTGGAAAACGTGATAGACGCGCCCAGTATCGTGGTGAAACCTAGCAAAATTATTTACCACGCCGAGTTAAGTGGGCCTGGACAAGTGAACGGGAAAGCCGGTGCTACCTTGCCTATAAAGTTGACATTGCTTAATAGTGCAGCCGTTAGCGATACTTTCACGTTGACTGTTATTGATGTTGCTGGTTGGAATTTGGGAACATTATCCAATACCGTCACACTTGATTCACTCAAGAGTACCAACATGACGTTGGATGTCATGTTACCAAAAACGCTAGAGGCGACAGACACCATCACCGTGATGGCTACCTCACAGGCGGACACCACCGTGGTTGCGACGACTAAAATTAGAGTCAAGGTGGATAAAGAGCCGAACTTGGCAGTAGAACTCGCTGACTTCACCGCTATCGCTGAAGACGGTGGCATCCGTTTAGACTGGGAAACTGCTTCTGAAATCGACAATGCAGGGTTCTTCATTGTACGTGCTCGTAAGGATGAGAACGGAAAATACACAGAAGTGATCAGAATTACCAAGCAAGCAATTCCGAGTGTCTACGGCTCAATTAACGGTACCTCGTACTATTATGTAGACTCTAGTGTTGTTTCTGGAAACACCTATTATTATGCGTTAGAGGATATTGAGTTTAGTGGTAAGACAACCCGCCATCTGGAACTCATAGACTCAGCCACCGCGAAATAATGGTCACATTCGCCAATGATTCGTATAAAATTGCACCTGAGCCTTGGCAAAGCATTGACGGTGCAACGTTGTTCAGCACGAGTGTTTGGAATATTCCTCACCTTCCAAGCAAAGCTGAGCAACGTCATTGAGGAAACGTTACCGAACCTGCCAACTCGGTAACAATCGGAAGAGTTGCAGATTCTGTTCAATAATCAGCAACTTATTTGTTATTTATCTCCAAAAATGAGGATTGTCACTCATGAAGTTAAATTTCAACAAACGTGATCCGGTGATACCGGACACTAACTTGGGGCCACCCAAATGGCGGTGGCGAAACTCTGTTGCCCAATGGGTAAGGAATGAGTTACTTGCTGGATTAGGCATTTTGCCTGTGGCGAGCTTAACCACTTCAAAAGCGGGGGCAAGTCCCTTGAACTCTCTATATCCTTCGTCAAGTTGGCGAAGTGTTGTGTTTTTGTTGGCTACGTTCATGATGGGAATGATGGCGATGGAGCGCAGCTTCGCATGGGGCGATTACACTTGGACAGAAATGACAAGCAACACTTCTGGTGATCTTGAGGG
>QNER01000856.1 GCA_003646175.1 Candidatus Parabeggiatoa sp. nov. 1 | reverse complement strand
CACACCTATTTTTATTCGTTTATTTCTGGGATTAGCTGTACTAAATTTCTTTGTACAGGACAAAAAAGTGTTCAAGTTGTGATGCTATCGCTTTTTTTTGCGATAGTATCACTTTTAAGGTTTTGGGTTGTGTGCAAAAATTTCGGGTGCGATGAAAAAATGTTGGGTGGATATCGCAGTGCGTATTCAGCAAAAAGTTGTGATGCTATCGCTTTTTTTTGCGATAGTATCACTTTTAAGGTTTTGGGTTGTGTGCAAAAATTTCGGGGGCGATGAAAAAATGTTGGGTGGATATCGCAGTGCGTGTTCAGCAAATCTTAGGATTGCGGTTTTTGAGTGAGACTATCGCAGAAACAAAGCGATAGCATCACGACTTTATGACATTTTTGTCCTGTGCATAGACTAAATTTAGTACAACGAATCCCAGAAATCAACGAATTTAATCTTAAATGTTGTGCCGATTTAATATTAAGTGATTTATCAATCAAAATTTAATTAAATCAATGAATGACGTTAAATCGGTATAAACTTTTTTAAAACCATCAGTTCGTAGGGTGGGCAACGTCTTTTTGTTGCCCACCAATCGTTAGACATAAAATTTGTCCATCAATAAATTTTAACCAAAAACAATCATTTAGGTTAAACCAGCGGGCAAAACTTTTCTGGATAAATATACCCAAGATGCTTACCAGCTATCAGTTTTCCTTCAACATAGAGACACTTCGCTCCCCAGAGTTTGACAGAGATTTTTAACTCGATGACTCTGTGTGACTCTGTGTGACTCTGTGTTAAAAAAATTGGTGTTAAAACAAATTTTACAAACAGATAGGCGCTAAAACCCAAAACTATGCTTTTTTTTTCGGCTTAAAAATTATAGAACTGAACCCGTGCCCATCAATCCATTATATTTGTTATAAATAAAACATGAACATCATCACTAAACCTTACGTCAATGCGTTTCTAAACTTTGCCCGAAACAAACCCGAAGTGCTGTGCATTTCAGCAGATTTAACCAGTTCTTGTGAAGTGGATCAATTTCGTGATCAGTTTCCAGAGCGGTTTTTTTCTATGGGGATGACGGAGCAACATACCCTCAGTTTTTGCGGTGGGCTTGCCATGGAAGGGTTTCGGCCGTTTTTTCATACCTTTAGTGTGTTTTTATATCGCCGCCCTTTTGATCAGTTGATTAATTCTATTGCTTATTCTAACCGTAAAGTGCGATTAATGGGTTTTTTACCCGGCATTACGACACCCGGTGGTATTACGCATCAAGCGATTGAAGATATTGCCGTTTTGCGAAGTGTCCCTAATATGACGCTGCTGGAAACCGGGGACGCTACTGAGGTGGAAACCGTTTTAGAAGTTGCCGATGCAGTTGAAGGCCCCGTTTATGTCAGAATTTTACGCGGTTTAGTTCCCCGCCTGTTTGAAACGCCGTTTCGTTTCAATCAATTACGGCCGCTAAGCCAAGGGCAAGATGTGTTAGTGCTATCTGCGGGCATTACCACTGAGGAAGCGATGCGAGCCAGCAAAGCCCTTGCCGCTGCCGGTGTTAGTATTACCCATTTACATGCGTCTACCTTAAAACCTTTTGCCAAGCAACAATTCCTAGACGCACTGCATAACATCAAATACGGCATTATTACCCTCGAAAACCATACCGTCGTCGGTGGTTTAGGCAGTATTGTTGCGGAAATTCTGGCGGAAGCCGGGATTGGGAAAAAACTTATTCGTCTGGGTTTGCAAGACACTTTCGCGCAGGGAGCCAGTCGCCCTTATTTAATGAAAAAATATGGACTTGATGCGATGGCACTGATTGCAGCGATAGAAAACTTGCTACAACAGTCTACCGGGATTACTGAAAATGATTTACAAACCATCCGACTGGATGAAGTCCACAGTGTTGCTAAGGCGGAGGCTTTATGATGGGCGAGCGTTTTGAGGTGATTTATCACATTGTTGGTGAAGAAGGCACCGCTTTAGAAAAAGCGAAAACGATTTGTCTTAAGCAAACCGTTGAGGTTGGAGACGAATTAGTGCCAGACGGTTTGATTCGCGATCACATTATTGGGCAAATTGAACAATTTTCGGCCCTTAAAACCGGGGTTTATCAGGCTAACATCAGTTATGCGATTGAAACCACCGCTTTTGAAATAACGCAACTGCTCAATGTCATTTTTGGCAATACCAGTATTAAAGCCGGCATTAAAGTCCATCGGCTGAATTTCGGTGAAGGCATACTGTCCCAATTCTCTGGTTCTCGTTTTGGGATTGCGGGGCTGCGAAACCTTGTCGGTGTGTATGACAAACCGCTGCTTTGCACCGCCCTGAAACCGATGGGTAAATCAGCGGTGGAAATTGCTAAACTCGCTTATGAATTTGCATTGGGCGGTGTTGATGTGATCAAAGATGATCATGGACTGAGCAATCAGCCTTTTTGTCCTTATGAAGAAAGGGTTAGTGCGTGTGCCGAGGCGGTGGCAAAAGCTAATCAGAAAACCGGCAACCACTGCATTTATGTGCCCAATATCACCGCGCCAGCGACGGAAATTATGCAGCGCGTTCATTTTGCCAAACAAGCGGGGGCGGGGGGATTATTGATTGCGCCAGGCTTAACGGGCTTTGATACGATGCGTGCCTTGGCGGCAGATGATGCTATCAATTTGCCGCTGATTTCGCACCCGGCTTTTTTAGGCACCCTAGTCACAAGCCCAGAAAACGGTTTTTCTCATGCTGCTTTGTTTGGGCAATTGCAACGTCTCGCCGGTGCAGATGCTTCGATATATCCGAATTACGGTGGCAGATTTGGCTTTAGCCGAGCTGAATGCCAAAGTATCGCTGACAGTTGCCAAGAAAAAATGGGCGATTACGCCCCCCTCTTTCCAGCACCCGGCGGTGGTATGACATTAGAAAAGGTACCCGATATGTTGGCACTTTATGGCAATGATGTGATGTTTTTGATTGGGGGCGCGTTATATTCGAGAACAGCCGATTTGGTAGAAAATGTTCAGTATTTTCTGTCACTTGTCGGCAGGGTTTAGGAGTGCAAAGCGTACTTTGCACCGCTCAGGAGTGCAAAGCGTACTTTGCAAGGTACGCCTTGCACTCCTGAAATATAATCATTCTTTTAAAGGAAATTAATAAATATGCTGAAACGACATCCCCATACGCCTGCTCATTTGTTTATTGATGATACGTCCTACTTTATTACGAGTGCTATCTACAATAAACGCCATTTGCTGGTTCACTCGGAGTTGAAAAACCAATTGCTTACAATCATTCAAGAAAGTTTTGAATTATTCAATTGGAAACTGGATGATTGGGTTATTTTGGATAACCATTATCATGTCATCGGCATGAGCCGTAAAGGGACTGATTTATCGAAGATAATGGGACGTATCCACAGTCATTCAGCTACCTTAATTCGTCAAGTCACTCATTGTGAACTGCCAGTCTGGTGGAATTACTGGGATTACTGCCCCAGTCATGAAAAAGACTATTTCACGCGATTGAATTATTTGCTGATGAATCCGATTAAACACGGGTATGTAGACAACTTAAATGATTATCCATTTTCGAGTTTTTCTCGGCTATTCAATGAGGTGGGCAGAGAAACTTGTGTTAAACAATTTCAAACTTACCCTGAATATAAACAATTGGTAATAGAAGAGGATGATTTATAGTGCAAAGTTCGCAGGAGTACAAGGCGAACCTTGTACGATTCGTGCAAGGTACGCCTTGCACTCCTGGATCATGTATGCTTTGTACTCCTGACTCAGGTATTAAAGAAACCTTTGAACAATTGTCGGGTTTCCTGATAGAGGTAGTTTCGTAACTCATTTGCCTCATATTCTGTCAGCGATTTTGTCACTTCTGCTTGGTTGACGTTGAGTACTTCTAACACATCCGCCACCAACAAATTGAATAGTTGCCTAGATGTACTACTGGCGCTTTCTGAATCAATGAGGCCAATTTTGGAAATGGCATTATGCAACCGATTCTCTGTCACTAAATTGAAGATTTCCCATTTCAACAGAGTCAGGCGTTCATTTTGGGGGAAGGCTTGTTGGGTAGGCGGCCACTTTTGTGATTGATAAAATCGTTTATCTTCGGCAAATTCGGCAATTTTCTTTTTCAGAATCGGCCTCACGCAAACGCTGTTGGTGTCCAGAGCAATTGACGTAACCGGTTTAAT
>QNER01000855.1 GCA_003646175.1 Candidatus Parabeggiatoa sp. nov. 1 | reverse complement strand
TTTGAACTTCATATAGAATTGGAAAGATGGCAAACGGAATACTAATATTTTGGCAGGAGTCCAAGCTTTAGCTTGTGCTTACCAAACTCAAGTTTGGGCTCCTTTTAATTAATTTATTTAATCTAGGTTCAATAAATCCGAAAAATAAGGTAAACTAAAATTAGGCTTTATGAAATTTTATAACCGCCCAATAAATTCTCTTATGAGACAGAAAAACGATAATTATGAATGAGTTAGCGACGTTAAAATCGGCCTTAAATTCTGACAAATATAAAGACTTAGAGCTATCGGTAAAAGTCAAAGACTATTTATCACAAGCGATGGCTGAGAACACCAAACTAAGCTATCAAGATGCGTTGGCAAAATTTTATAAAGAAGGCTATAAAATACCAGCAACGCCCGTGCAAATTGCTGAATATATTAGTCATGTCAAAATAAAAAATGGTGAAACACCAAGCATGGCAACCCTAAAAGTTTGGTTAGCGGCCCTGGGTATGGCGCATAAAAGTTTAGGTTTTGCAAATCCATGTGATAGCACATTAGTCAGCCAAACATTTCGAGGTATGAAACGAACACATGGGACGGCCCAGCGACAGGCCCGGCCACTTTTGTTTGATGATATAACGAAAATGACTCAAGCCGATTTGTTTGGTGGTTATCAAAAGGTCAAAGAAATAAGAGATATGGCGTTGATTTTAGTTGGTTTTTCTGGGATGTTTCGGCGAGCCGAGTTAGTGGGGCTACTTCTTTCTGATTTGACAGAAACGACGGAAGGGTTTGTCGTTTGGCAGCGACGTTCTAAAACGGACCAAATGGGGCAGGGACGAAAGGTGGGTATTCCTCGGGCTGCTCAGAGCAGTGAAGAAGACAGTGAAGAAGAAAATGTTGAAGCCGTTTGCCCAGTTAAGGCCTTGGCAGCGTGGGTAACCACATTAAAACAACAACAAATAACAACAGGCCCTGTCTTTCGTCATGTGGATAAGGGGGGAGCCATTGGTGAAAACCTACATGCGCGTTCAGTGTCTCGCATTCTCAAATATCATGCAGAAAAGGCCGGCATCGATCCGACACTGGTCAGCGGCCATAGTCTCCGAGCCGGGGCTGCGACGGAGTTGGCAATTCGCGGGGTGGATTTGTGGAAAGTCCAGCAGCAGGGTGGTTGGAAAAATACGCGAACATTGGTTGAGCGATATATTCGAGGGGCCCGGATTTTTGCAGATAATGCGATGGCTGAGATTTGGTGAGCTGTTGTCTGTTTATCCGTTTATCCGTTTATCCGTTTATCCGTTTATACCCCTAATCCGTTGTACTTACAGTAAAAAGGAACCCAGACTATGAAACAAGTCGCTCCGTTACGTTACGATGTGATTTTTAAAAAGGCCTTTAGTCACCCAGAACTTTTCACCGCGTTAGTCAAAGATTTTGTTGGCATCCAATTAGAAATTGATGAGGTGGAAAATGACAAAGCATTTGTACCGCCGGTGGGCAATGTGGCTACCAAGTTTGATTTATTTGCTGAGGATAAAAGAATCGGGTGATTGTTGAGGTACAACATGCTCATTATTCAGACACTTACGAGCGTTTTGTCTATTATCAATGTGGTGCCATGGTAGAAACCATTATCAGTTCTAGTAATTACAGTTTTCCAGTAACGGTGTTTACGTTAGTCTTTTTTACCAAAAAAAATACACCCAGTCCAGATAGTGGTATTTTGGTGCATGATTTTGAACCGAGAGATTTGGTGACAGGTAGAGTAATTAAGAAGGTTTATCAACGTAAACATAAGCTTATTTTTGTTTTTACCAGTAATTCGGCTCATGCGGACACACCAGAACAATGCCGTGAATGGATGGCGGCGATCGATGATAGCTTAGACAAAAAAGTGGATGAGGCTGAGTATACCAATCCTGCCATTCAAGCACTTTTTGATGTGATTGAGCAAGATAAAATCACACCGGAAGAGCGGGCACGTATGAAGGAGGAACATAATCAGAAGGAAGCGGAGACGCGGAATTTCAACGAGGGCAAAGATGAAGGCATTAAAGAAGGTGAAGAGAAGGGTGTGAAAGAAACCGCCCGCAATTTTAAAGCTCTTGGTGCCTTGACAGAAGAACAAATAGCCAGTGCGACTGGCTTAAGTTTAGAAGTTGTTAAAGCATTGTAATTTGGCGTTTTTAGTAACCACTTGTAACCTGTCCATGGTAGATGACGATATAAAAAAAAGCCCCAAGGCATAGAGCCAAGGGGCTTTTTTATTGCCACTCCAAACGTCAATCATCGCTCGGTGGTTGACACCCAATCATACTCAAAATAAGAGACGTATGGGCAAAGGCAAAATGGGCATGGATGCTCATTTCGCCACTCTTTGCCCCGTCGACACTATTCAACTATTACATTATCAATTGCAAGGGATGCATTTGTACCACACCATCCTGTATACAAAGTAAATAATAATTTTCTGCTTGCAATATCATCTCTATTTATATCAATAAGTTGGTTTGTCAATATGTCATATACATCAAAGGAAACATGCTGACTTGTGCCATCGAATGTGATTTCTTCAATATCAAGGTATGAAGAACCTGTTATGTTGCTTACAGGATTATCCTGCCTTCCATTGTGCCGAGTATATCTAATCGAACCCAGTGTTACGCCATCATTGTCATAAAAATCTAGCCCGGCAGAAAGGGAAACCAAATTTGTTGATGCCAATCCTGGAATAAAATCAAATTCAATACTTTTAATACTGTGGTCGAAATATCGATAGATTGACATGTCACTTTGAGAACCAGCATATTTTAAGTTAGCTTGATGTGAAATAATTCTTGCTGAATATTGTCCTTGGCTACCACATCCAGTACCTGGTGGATCATCCCATCCAAGACTCCATCCGTTTCCAATAGGATCACCATCAATACCTCTATTAAAATTATCCTCAAAAGCTGGGACATTACTTGAGCTTACAATACGTTGTGCATCTATTAATTCAAAGATCATTGGATTTGATAATGGTTTATATTCCATATTAACATCATATTTAAGATCTTCTCCAAGCGGTACTTTAATTTTTACACAAGGTATATATAATTTTCCATTTTCATAAGTTGCCCAGCAATCATCTGAATTTGCAATAACAGATTCTAACAACCCAAAACTGAGTCCCAGAATTAACCAAATACTATGACTTTTCATATTTTCCTTTTTCCCTAACTATATTATTATCAGACATATTCGCCCTGATATTTTTAGATATTGTGACCCCAACTAAACCCTAATAATTGGGGGTCAGAGTAAAATTAATTCCCCCAAAACACACAATAGCATTTTTCAATCAAACAAACCAATGGACTAAATGCTCTCTTATGTGAACCCCACAGCCAACTTGGCTACAATATCCATAGAATCAGCAGCATTGGCCAACTCACACAACTATATTAAAATTTACCTCCTTTACCAAGTGAATGAATACAACGAAATTATCACCTTTGAGCCCCGCGGCCCACAAAAGCGATAATTTCCATAAGTCACCAAATAGCCAAACTCAACGCCAGCTATCGCAAAGGTTGCAACAGGTGGGTAATGCATAGGCAATAATATCTTTCACCATGATAGGCTGTATCACCAACACCAAGGATACAAGTATTTTCTTTCCAACGGTTGTAGCCCACAAGCCACTCCCCATCCAATCCAAAAAAGCCCAAATGTTCCAAGGCAATTAAATCAAGGGGCTTTTTTAGAGCGGTTAGCGTTTTTTAATGGGTTCGACAGGTTCATCACTGCATAAGCAATGGTAGTGGCGAAGGGACATTATTTTAGGACCGCTTCTATAAAGAAAAGCGACATGACATTCGTGCTTTACATTTTCTATATTAAAACCTATTCCCCATCCTTTTCCTACTGGATTGCCAGCACAAACATAATACAGTTTATTGACTTTTGGATGAGTATGGAGACTCGATGGAACCGCATATGGTACCTGAAATTCAGGACGAAAATATTTTTCAGTTACCTTGCAGACATCAGGGCAATAAGATTTTCCGGTATTCTTAATATCAACCCACACAACTTTAGGAATGTGCATGAAATAATTTGGGCAACCATAAAGGATTGCCCCTACGTCACGCGATGATTTGTAGGGGCAATCCCTTGTGGTTGCCCCAAAGTTGACTAAGTTGTTTCATGCACGTTCCTTAGC
>QNER01000854.1 GCA_003646175.1 Candidatus Parabeggiatoa sp. nov. 1 | reverse complement strand
TAATATGATAGGGACTACTTATTATTTTTTCAAGTCATTAATTTAATTTGATATAAATTCTACTCATATGAGTATATATACCTAAATTTAGATATAAATCAAACAACAGTTGTTAGCTCCCACCAAAAAACCAATCAGGCTCAATTTTCAGATCGACATTACCACTCAAAGGGAAATGGTAATTATACTGAGACCATGGATACATTAAAACCTCCTTAATTTTCAACACATTGACAACCAGTTTGGTAACGAAACGGATAACGAAACGGATGCTATACCTCGATGGGATAGTATCCGTTAACTTTGAAAATTAAGTTCCAGGGGCAACGCCCCTGGCTGTTGTTGCACAACCCAAATTTCTATCGTGCGTACCATTAGCTACTATTGCCATTCTTCATTCAAACTGTCCATGAACTTTCAATAACATCTTGCGTCACAATCGGTTCAATACCGAATAACCACTTACAAATAAGGCACAAATCATAACAGATAGTATCCATTGAAGAGATGCTATCCGTGAATTGATTAACATCAACCTTTGATAAAACTGAAGACAAAATCAGATGCTCAATGCCCCCACACACAGTACCTTATGAAAGGAACTAACAAAACTGCTGTCACAATCGGCGGCATTGCCGTATTACCATTGGCAAAACACCATTCAATCATCATTAATAGACACACATTAAAACATAACCAAAGAAAAATGACAACACCTTTTTAAGGTGATAAATCCGATTTTTCCCCAAAATCGGATTTATTGGTTCATTTGTCAAAAAACGGTTTTAACCACATAGCCGGCTTTATTAACAAATTTCTGAATATCCCAGAAAAAAACCCGCGGAAAAGCAATAAAATCATTGGGTAAAAGCACAATAGAAGCAGAAGCCGTAAAGTTTTTTTGTATCTGCACCTTTAAGCTTAAATCCTTCACTCTCGCCAGCAACAGATTCTCATGAACGATTTGTTGACCCCACCGCGCCGCTATCTTTGTCATCACCTGTTGATAAGCGGCCGCATTCTCCGTAATCCATACAGTAATAGAGTGATTCCAAACATCTTCTTGAGCGTTACCCATTCTGATGAAATTGGGTGTCGCCTTCAAACTGTAGGCTGCAACCTGCAAGTCTGAAAACGCGGCAATGTGTACCAAGTGCTCATAAGGAATCGTTTTCATATTCACCATGATAGCACCGTCACTGGTGACTTGTAAATAACTGCTCGGCTCACTATTGTCTGGCAGCGGAATCGGTGGCAGTTGATAATAATCTTTTCCCTTCTCCGCATGTTTGGCAAGACAACCCAATTGCCAACCCGCCTCACAAACAGATTTGCAGCTTGGCGGAGTCATACCATCATAAAAAAAACGCAACAAGGTAGATAAGGCTTCTGGACTCACCCATTGATTAGGTGCCAATTGAGCAAACGCATCATTGACAAGCGGTGGAAATTCCTTTGGTTCGCTTGCCGCCTCCTCATCATGAAAAAAATACACATCCTTTTTTTTCGGTTTAGCCTTTTTGGCACCGCCCAACACCAAATCATGCCAGTAAGCTTGCTGCCATGCCAATAGTTTATTGACCGAAAATAGCTCATTGCCCATCAACAACTGTCCCTGTTTTAAATCTAAATGGTATTTGGTTCTGTCATCAGAAGGTAACTTTTTATGGTATTCCAGAATGCCCATCACTTTTTGCCGAAGGGTGTCTGGTTTAACAGTGCCTTTTCCTTTAAATACCAAAGGCTGGCGAAACCAGGGCGGTAAAAATTTTTCAAAGGTTTCGGGAAAACGAAAACGCCATCTTTCCAGTTTGGCTTGTTTACTACCTTTATCGGGCACAGCAGCCATAACTAACAACCCTTTACGGACTAAAGCACGTTGTACAGCTTTAAATACCGGGGTATAGTGTTGCGTAAAAGTCCGGCTATAGTGAGAAGAGGATTTTTCCTCACCATAAAGCCTTTCAAAAAAACTGACATCTACCGCTTTTAATTCCAATTTGAGTAAATGCAGCAACGTGATTTCCTCATGGCTCAAAGAAGCCAATGCAGCTTCCACACCAATCTTCGAGAAAAACAAGTTTTCAACGACGGTGCGCGAAGACGCTTCTCTAGCCGAAAAACCACGGCTTTTGCATATCGCATTAATATCACTCTCTGTCAAAATATCTGAGTGACACATTTTTGAGAGCATTTGTTGGATATTCATGGGATTTCCTGATTTGTTCGTGAATAGGAATAAATTTTCGTGCAAGGTTCGCCTGAAACGAATGAGATTTTCTTTCCTCTTTCTCCTTTCCCAACTCATTCAAAAAATTCAATGTGATACCGATATCCTTGTTCCACCAAAAACAGTTGCCGATTGATACCAAAACGTTGTTCATCTGTGCCTTTTGAAACTAAGGTATAAAAAAAAGAACTACGTTGTTTGGGGCGCAAGATGCGTCCCAAACGTTGCGCTTCCTCTTGGCGAGAACCAAAAGCCCCAGACACCTGAATTAAGACATTAGCGTCCGGTAAGTCTACCGCAAAATTGGCCACTTTGGAAACCAGCAACACCCGAATATTACCCTTTTTAAAATCGGCATAAAGTTTTTCTCGCTCAGCATGTTTGGTTTTGCCAGTAATCAGCGGATATTTAAGATGCTTGGCAAGCGCGTTTAATTGAGAAATATATTGCCCAATCACCAGCACATGATCTTGCTCATGATCGGCAATGAGTTGCTGCACTAATTCGATTTTTTTGGAATTTTCCGCTGCAATACGAAATCGTTCCCGTTTTTGAGCGTGTGCATAAGTGAGTTCTTCATCAGCCGGCAGCGGTAGCCGATACTCCGTGCAAAATGCTTCCGCAATATAGCCACGACTTTCCAGTGTTTTCCAAGGCACATCATAACGTTTAGGCCCAATCAACGCAAACACATCATCCTCTTTGCCATCCTCCCGAACCAAAGTCGCAGTGAGCCCTAAACGACGTTTGGCCTGAATATCAGTGGTAGCTCGGAACACAGGTGCCGGTAGTAAATGCACTTCATCATAAATAATCAAACCCCAGTTTTGCTGAGTGAATATTTCCATGCTCTTCATTGGGTCTTGTTTAGATTTGCGGTGCGTCAACATTTGATAAGTCGTGATAGTGATGGGGCGGATTACCTTTTCCACACCGGTAAATTCACCAATATCTTCTGAGGACAAGTGGGTTTTGTTCAATAACTCATGCTGCCATTGATGCACCGAAACATTATTAGTGGTGACAATCAAAGTATGATTAGAAACACTCGCGATGACACCGAGCCCAATAATGGTTTTTCCAGAACCACAGGGCAAAACGATAATACCATTACCCCCGGTTTTACGCCCAGCATGATAAAAGGCTTCTATCGCATCTTGCTGATAGTCACGCAAACCAAAAGGATTACCTTCTAAATCAGTCTCGCGTAAGCTGATGGATAACTCTTCTCCAGACAGATAACCGCATAAATCCTTAACGGGATAACCAACCTTGATGAGTGCATGTTTAACATTACCCCGTTCACTCGCCGCTACAAATAATCCATCATCAGCTGGTTCCAGCCAAAAAGGTTTTAAAGACTTATCGTGTGTCAGTCTTTCCAAAATATGCGCGTCTTCCACCTGCAACAAAAGACGATCTTTTGAAGCTTTTTGTAATACCAATTTGCCATAACTTGCGTACCATTCTTGAATATCGGCAAGCACATTAGCAGGCAGAGGATATTTAGAAAAGCCTTGCAACCCCTCAAACATTTCTGACAATGACATTTCCAGTGCGGCTGCATTCCACAGAGACAGGGGTGTAACTTTATAAGTGTGAATAAATTCCGGTGATTTTACCAATTCGGCAAACAACACCAAAAAATCACGACATTCAACATATTGAGCATGTTCAACTTCAAGTAGAAGCGTATGATCACTTTGTACTATAAGAGGGCCTGTCATAATAATAACTACAAGGATTGTCTATAAAAAGGGATTTATCTGTTCAAGCCGTGATGCTATCGCTGGTTTTGGCGATAGTCTCACTCAACAGGTTCAAGCCGTGATGCTATCGCTGGTTTTGGCGATAGTCTCACTCAACAGGTTCAAGCCGTGATGCTATCGCTGATTTTGGCGATAGTATCACTCAACAGGTTCAAGCCGTGATGCTATCGCTGGTTTTGGCGATAGTATCACTCAACAGGT
>QNER01000853.1 GCA_003646175.1 Candidatus Parabeggiatoa sp. nov. 1 | reverse complement strand
CTTATTTCGTGATGCTATCGCTTTTTTTGCGATAGTATCACTTTTGCACTTATTTCGTGATGCTATCGCTTTTTTTGCGATAGTATCACTTTTGCACTTATTTCGTGATGCTATCGCATCACGGTTTGAACACTTAAAATTGTTATTGAGAATGATGTAAAACATATCCGTCTATATTTTTTTATGAATTAAGGAATTAAGTTCCAGGTAGTTACACTGGCTATATTAATTTCGCCCCGTTGGGGCTTTAAAACATTAAGGAATTAAGTTCCAGGTAGTTACACTGGCTGTTCTTGCACAACCAAAATTTCTTAAGTGTGATGTGATGGAAAAAACGGATATTGAGCGTATTTGAAAAACGCTGGGTGGGAAGAACGATAAAAACGGTTTTGAAAAAAAAACCTTCGAGATTTGGCAAATCTCGAAGGTATTAATCTGTTACGAATCGAATAAGAAAAAGCGCCCCTTAGTTGTATAACTGAGGGGCTTTTTTTGCGTTAAGCGGCATCATTTTATCAATGAGTACCGTCAACGGGGGTAGGTATCAATTTAACTGTTTCAATCGCTGACATTAGCACACGCTACCGGTTAACACGATCAACAGACTGGGGATTATCGTCAATATTTCAATTGCTGACATTAGCGACAGGAGTCCAAGATTTATCTTGGAAGCCCAGATAAATATTTGGACTCCTGAACCTATTATGACTTTTTAGGCACTACCGCCTCTGGAACCAGTATTGGCTCTTCAGGACTTTGTTGCTGTGTAACGGCTGTTGCCTCCCCATACTGTTGAAGGGGAGCCAAATTAAGGTTTTGAGGAACGCCGGTTTGCTGAACACCCTGAGGCATTACCATTGGTTGAGCCACAACCGGTTGAACGCTTTGAGGCATTACCATTGGTTGATCTGTCGGTTGAGCAATAACCACCTGTTGAGGAACACCTTGGGGCATTACTGCCGGTTGAGCAACGAACTGTTGAACGCCCTGAGGCATCTGTTGAGTCATGACGGGTTGAACGCCTTGAGGCATAGCCCTCTGCTGAGGAACTGCCTGTTGAAAAACGCCTTGAGGCATAGCCATCTGTTGAGGAACTGCCTGTTGATAAACACCTTGAGGCATAGCCATTTGTTGAGGAACTGCCTGTTGAGGCACGCCTTGATACATGGGCATCTGTTGAGGAACTGCCTGTTGATGCACACCTTGATACATGGGCATCTGTTGAGCCATGACCGGTTGAACGCCTTGAGCCATAACCATTGGTTGAAGAACACCTTGCTGAGGGACTAGCATCGGTTGAGGTACTCCCGTTCCAAAAACCATCATTGGCTGTTGTTGTGGTTTTTTACGCAAAAACGTTAAGAGATACAATCCCACGCCTGCAATCGCAATAAGTATGACACTTAACATTGGGCGGTAGAATAACCAAGCCATCGCAATGGTGATTAAGGAAAGCATTGTCGCTATAACGAAAGCTATCAAAGAACCGATGAATCCAACAATGCTGCCAAAAAAAGGTATGACGGCTGCCAGTATTTGCAGTACACCGAATATCATAGATAAGCCAATAAACATCATAAAAAAGCCAACACCACGAAAAATCCAAGTCCAGAAGGTATTAGCCTGTTTGGCGTGTTCAAACATAGCAGAGGCTGTCACTTCGCCATATTCAAAGAGTTGAATGTGATTGTCAACGATTTTAAAACCAAGAAATTCAAGGCTATAGTTCTGTTCAGTTGTGTAAGTCTCCAAGCGAGAACCGGCTTGTTTGGCAACAACAGAGATAATATCTGGCCAGACAACTTCAAATTGTATCCGTAGATCACCGAGTTGAGGATGGCTGGGAGTTTCACTGACATAATAATAGTCACCGTGAACTTGGGTTTTTTTATCTCCTAAATGGGCACTGAGTTTTTCCAACACCTGCGCCTGCGTTTCCGCAGCCATTGGCAGAAGTTGATAATTATTCATTTCCCCGATAAAGTCTTTAGAGAGGCTAAACTCACCCAATGTCACTTGTTGAGCCGTCAATTTGTTGCCGCGAATTTGCATACTCGGATTGTCATAGCCGGATTGAGAAAACTGGCTGGAATCAATGTAGTTAGCTGACCATTCTTTGTCATAGTTATAAGTCGTTTTCGTTGTTGCGCTACCCCCATGGTGTTCGTCTGTTTCTGAGGTTGATGACTCTTGCCATTGGTACATTTCCACCACACGTTGTAACTTGATAGCGTTGGCAACCTTAACGCCAAGCACTTCATCTGTTAAGGTTGCATCCGTCGTGGCTTTACCAGTTACATGAACGAGTTTGCCTTCGTTTTCGCTGACAACACGATCGGCATCAATTGAGATAACGACACTTTTGCCATGCTCCAATTTTTCGGCTTCATAGACGGAACGGCCTTCGTTCAAAAACAGCACTGGAAATGCGGCTAAAAATAAACAGAACCCCAATACAGCACCCGCGAGGCTATCTTTAATGCGAGAACCCCATGAGTGTTGGGTTACGCTGGTATATGAATCGGGCATAGCGTGTTTCCTCTTATTGAGTTGAGGGCAAAACCGTAAAGCGTTGCAAAAACCTTGAAGGTTTCTAACTGAAATTATTTATCTGAAAAACTATGGCCAACAATAATGACAAAGATTGGTGATAAGAACAGCCAGGGGCGTTGTTTTTTTATTTAAAAATACGCACCTTCGGTGCTAAGTTTTAAAGCACCTTTGGTGCGAAATTAATATAGCCAGTGTAACTGCCTGGAACTTAAGAAAGAATAAATTTTGGTTGTGCAATAGATGTTCATATAATTAATTTCACAAGTCAAAATTCACTCAAAATTAACGGATACTATCCCATCGAGCGGGATAGCATCCGTTTCGTTCACTGCCATACGTTTCGGGCAACCACAAGGGATTGCCCCTACGAATCGTTATCTCGTGCAGGGGCAATCCTTTCGAAGCAAAAGTTTTTGCGCGCAAAAACTTTTGCTTCGAATATGGTTGCCCTCATGAAAAAGCTTAACTTAATGGCATTGATCCGTTTCGTTACATTATTTTTCTGAAAAACTAAAGCAAGAATAGCCAGGGGCGTTGCCCCTGGAAAATTCCGGGTGAAACGCCATGAGTTCATGACGGATAACATCCCTTGAAGGGATGCTATCCGTAAGCTATTTAAGATGAACCTAACAAACAAATCCTTTCAACTCATCTTTGCCGTTTTTGGGTTTTTTCACAATTGGCTACCATTGCCGCATAACCACTCTCAAAACGGGAGATAATTCTGAAACAATATCACAATTGGCGGTATTGCCATATAACTACTCTAATAATGGGCGGTATACAGGGATGGAACAAAATATCACAATCGGCGGCTTTGCCACATCTCCACTCAACGATGGAGATGGAAGAAGAAAGAATACAGACATCACAATCGGCTCATCGCACGCACGTAACCAGTCAATCCCCAAATTGTAGTGAAAAATCCGTATGCGTAAACGGAAACCTTGCCGTTGTTGTTGGGTGTTTAGTTTATCATAATTAGCTGCATTGCCACATCGCATAACCACTCAAATAAAATGGAATTTCAAGGATACTGCCAAAATGCACTTCAATCAGCTACATTGCATTGCCGCATAACTACAGTTAGAAACCGTAAAGCGTTTTGGAAACTTTGAAGGTTTTGCCCCGGTTGCCTCACAATCGATACCTATTGCCGTATAACCACTCAAAGGCGGAGTACAACAACAAAGAAAAGCCAAATAACCGTTTATCACAATCGGCTACCATTGCCTCATCAATTCATGTCCATTTCTGATTTAGCCACTTATTTTAGAAACGCGCATTAGAACATAATCAAAAATAAATTGCAAAGTAATTGACATAGGGTGGGCAACGTGTTTTTGTTGCCACCCTATACCTATTGACATGATGTATTCAAAAAATCTTCTAAAAATAGTCAAAATAACCTGTTTTCATTAACAATTGTTCACAATCCACATTATGATCCCACCTCAAACCTATTACATAACAAAAAAATATTGACTAATTATAGGGTAAATTTATAATACGATTTTTAAGTGCTTGAATTTTCAAACTTCATTTTTTGATGGTTATGCACTGCGTAATCGCGCTGACTATAAAAACTCAATAAATAGTACAGCGAATTAGCGAAATAAACGAATAGTAGTACAGCGAATTAGCGAAATAAACGAATT
>QNER01000852.1 GCA_003646175.1 Candidatus Parabeggiatoa sp. nov. 1 | reverse complement strand
GCGTTGCCTTCCTTCTAAGGTTTTTACCATGGACAAAACTTTTCTGGATAAGTCTATTTGAACGGAAACTCTGGGGTGGTGAGTCTATTTCAAGAAATGATCCGGTTTTTAGGCCGTATTGAAAAAATTATCTAAAAATAGTCACTTAAATAGATCTATTTTGAGCCTCTTGCAAAACCCCAGGTTGACACCTGGGGCTATTCAAATTTTCAGGCTAAAGTTTCGCTCCGCGAAACTTTAGCCTGAAAACCCCTTTGGGGTTGATATTTTTAAAAGCGAATAGTCCCAGGTGAAACCTGGGCAACCCCGTAGGGGGTTGAATGTGAATAGCCCCAGGTGAAACCCTCATCGTTATACATAAGTATCTTCCATACCGCTAAAAGTTTAGTACAACGGATACTCTTCATTGCCGGATAAGAGACAAAATTCACCCTGATGTGTGTTGTGATTCATTCGCCATCCACTTATTTAAAAAAGTTGCCGCTATTTATCGGTGCGAATAATTTCTTAATAGCCTTATCCGTTTATTTCGAGTATCCGTTGTACTTATGGAACTGCCTTTAAAATCAGTTACTTAATTATTTATGTATAACGATGAGGGTGAAACCTGGGGCAACCCCAAAGGGGTTGAATTTGAATAGCCCCAGGTGAAACCTGGGGCAACCCCAAAGGGGTTGAATTTTAATAGCCCCAGGTTTCATCTGGGGAACGAGTTTTGCAAGAAGATAATTAGTAATTAATACTTTAAATTCGCTTTATCAGTTTTTGCGCGTAAAAACTTCTATAGCGAACACAATTTTCATCACCCACGAAAACCCTCTAATGATTGAGGTTCATTTCGTTTGAGTGAGGAATAAACGCTAAAAATCGTTTTATTGATAATTTGAGTATATGTTATCCTGTGATTAGTTAAATAAATATTAAAGTTTTCGTCCAAACTAAAATCGTCGCGACGATTGGACTCCTAATTATTGTGAAGGCAAAAATCCGCCTTTTGAGCTTGCAGGGATTACCATACTGTGGAATAATTTCAAGCATTTTGAGCATCACGCCAATTTTTAGATACTATGGTATGATTAAAAAAATACTCTATTGTCTTTCTATTGTCTGAGCGATATCCTTTCGTTGAGCGATTCCATGGATAAAGATATAGCGTAACTCAAATATCCAATTGGAAAATATTTTGAACAGAGTCGGCCATATTTATCTTTGATGTCCAAGATAAATTTGGCCGATTGTCTCTAATCTTGGAAAACGCTAGTTTTCGTTCAAACACTCTATGACTTAGGCATTGACAGGTTGAAGCTTTGATGTTCTAACGACAAATATCAAGGATTTGGTATTGGGACATCTCATTCAAAATCCCTTTTTAACCTGATTAAATTGATGACCAATTATTGTCAACCTATTGATTTTTAAGTGATAGTCAGCATTGAAAAATTGTCAATGTGTAAGTCCTAACTCACTTGGCACCTGTCAGTTTTCAAAAATAGGCACTTTGCCGTGTGGGTGGATCACGTAAAATAAAATACTTATAAGTGTGCAGTGGCATTTTTAGGTACCCATTTAAAAACTGATGAGTGGTAAAACTCAATAAAAAAGCATTGTCAACTATTTGTCTATAAAAAGGTAAAGGGGAATCGGCTCAAAGGGCAGAACGAAAAGGATAAAGGCTAAAATGACAGATTTTCAGATTATTTTTTTAAGCGTTTCCTTTGTTCCTTTCCTCTTGAAACATAAGAATAATTTTGCAATATTTTAATTTGAAGTATCAGAACTGAAAAAATATGGATACTGTATTAGAAAAGCATTACCCAGATTATCCTGACTTTGTGTCATTATTCCAAAGGCGCGTGGAAGAATATCCTCACAAAGTGGCTTACCGTTTTCTGAAAGATGGTGAAGTGGAACATGACAGTATCACTTATGCCACCCTAAGCATAAAAGCGCAGGCTATTGCCGCACGGCTTCAAGCTTTAGGAAAATGTGGTGATCGAACATTATTGTTGTATCCGCAAGGTTTAGAGTTCATTGCGGCTTTTTTAGGTTGCTTATATGCGGGCATGGTAGCCATTCCTAGCTATTTGCCCCGTCCCAACCGCGCCCCTACCAAATTACAGAATATTATGGCTGATGCTGAGCCGGTTGCGATACTCACCAGAGAAGCGGATTTACCTAGCCTCATGCGGCAATTCAGCAACACGTCATTGGCATCTCTACCTTGTTTAGCTACCGATAATTTGGATGATGCGCTGGCATCAACATGGCAACCGCCGCTTTTGAACAAAGATACCTTGGCATTTTTACAATATACCTCTGGTTCTACGGGCACACCAAAAGGTGTGATGGTTAGTCACAATAACATTTTATATAACTCAGAATACATCAGAACCTCGTTCAAACCTGATCCCGATAGTGTTTGTGTCACTTGGTTGCCCGCTTTTCATGATATGGGACTGATTGCCGGGATTATTCAGCCCTTGTATGTTGGTGCATCATGCTTCATAATGCCACCGGTTGCTTTTTTACAGCGTCCCGCGCGTTGGTTGCAAGTCATTTCTCGTTATAAAGCGACCCATAGCGGCGGCCCCAACTTTGGGTATGAACTGTGTATTCGCCAAATTACGCCTGAACAACGTGAACAACTTGATCTGAGTTCTTGGTGTAGTGCCTATAATGGTGCTGAACCGGTGCGGCGCAAAACCTTAGAACAATTTAGTCAGGTATTTGCCAATAGTGGTTTTCGCCCTGAAGCTCTTTATCCCTGCTATGGCATGGCCGAAACCACTTTGTTTGTTACCGGCGGGTTACAAAAAGAACCCCCCGTTTTTTGTACCGTGCAAGCAGAGGCACTCAGACAAAATAAAGTCGTGGTCGTAAATGAATCGGATTTAGATAACACCCCCCCTGGGGCTGAGAAACTGAGGCAATTGGTGGGTTGTGGACATTTTCGGCTTGATACTAAACTGTGTATTGTCGATCCTGATTCTTTGATGTTATGTCCTTCTGAACAAGTGGGAGAAATATGGGTTTCTGGCCCAACGGTGGCTCAAGGTTATTGGCGACGAACCAAGCAAACGCAAGAAACATTTGATGCCCATATTGCTAATACCGGCGAAGGCCCTTTTCTGCGTACTGGCGATCTCGGCTTTATACACAATAATGAACTGTTTATCACCGGGCGGCTTAAAGATATTGTCATCATTCGGGGACGTAACTATTATCCCAACGATATAGAACTCACTGTGGAAGAGTGCGATCCCGCCATGCGGAATGCTGGTTGTGCGGCATTTAGTATAGATACCAATGGTGAAGAGCAACTGGTGATTGTTCAAGAAATTGAACGCACTTCTCTACGCAAATTTGAAACAATTGCTAAGAATATTGAAGCACTTGCCAAAGTTATTTGTAAAGTCGTTGCCGAAGAACATGATTTGCAGGTGTCTGCTATTGAATTTATTAAACCGGCAACTCTCCCCAAAACGTCCAGCGGCAAAGTTCGACGTAGTACCTGCCGTGCCAGTTTTTTAGAAGGAAGCCTCTCTTCAGTGGGACGCTGGGAAAAGCCGACAACGTCTTCTGAATCTGTCATTAAAGTGAAGACCGATAATGCCGATTCTTTGCATAGTGCCTCTGCTATTCAAGATTGGATAATTCAATGGTTAAGCCAACAACTTGGTAGAGATATCAATACCATTAAGCCCGAAGATGCTTTTGCCGAATATGGGCTTGATTCTTTTCAATCGGTGCAATTGACGTTGTCTCTGGAAGATTTACTGGGATACATTCCCGATCCGGGTATTCTCTGGTATTTTCCCACTATTGAAGAATTAGCAACTTATCTGTCGTCTCTACTTCACATCACCCAAGTTGACACAGACAGAGCTTATGAAGAGGGAATGTCTGATTTACACGCAGATACGGTGCTGGATGACGATATACGCCCAACTGGTATAACCACGACTTATAATAATCCAGCACAAAATATCTTCCTCACGGGTGCCACCGGCTTTTTAGGTGCTTTCTTGCTTGATGAACTGATCAAACAAGCCAGTGGGCAAGTTTATTGTTTGGTTCGCGCTAATTCTACCACGGCTGGTATGCAACGACTACGTGATAATTTACAACGCTATGGTTTGTGGCAAGACGAGTATGCCCCACGCATTACGCCGATTCTTGGTGATTTAGAGCAACCAAAGTTGGGCTTAGCCG
>QNER01000851.1 GCA_003646175.1 Candidatus Parabeggiatoa sp. nov. 1 | reverse complement strand
TAACGTAGTTTTTCCTCAGCCTGTTTGCGCCCGGTAATATCTTCAATGATGCCTTCGTAATAGCGGATTTGTCCGTTGTTATCGCGTGCAACATGCACAGTCTCTTTAACCCAAATCACCGAATCATCACAACGACGAGCTTGGTACTCAAAACCTTGCACATTAGATTGGGTTTCCAGCGTTGCTAGAAATTCAATATGCCGTTGGGGATTAACATATAATTGTTGCCCAATATCGGTGATTTCGGTATAGATTTGTTCTGCTGATTGATAGCCAAACATGCGGACAAAGGCCGGATTGATACTTAAATAACGTCCCCCAGCCGTGCATTGGAAAATACCTTCACTGACATTTTCAAAGAGTTCATGGTATTTTTTCTCTGCTTCCTGTCGTGCTTGTTTAAGTTGCAAAATGCGAAAATGAGTTTTGATGCGGGCAAGGAGTTCATCTTTGGAAATGGGCTTAGTCAGATAATCATTAGCACCACTCTCCAATCCTATCACTAAATCGGTGACTTGATTTTTGGCCGTTAGCAGTATAATGGGCAACTCATCTGCCGCCCACGTTTCACGGATTTTTTGCGTGACTTCATAACCACTGATACGGGGCATCATCACATCCAGTAAGATAAGATCAGGTTTGTACCCATTTTCAAGCAAAGCTAACGTCTCCATACCCGACGCTGTTTGTCTAATCGCATAGTGTTGCAATGACAAATGGTTGACAAGAACTTGCCGATTCACTTCATCATCATCAACAATCAAAACCTTGAATTCGCCTTGCAGTGAAGCAGAATCGGGTTTTAACGTGCGGGGTTGTACCTCGTTGTTTGAACGGGGTCGTTCAGGTGTACTGGCTGGTTTTTCAAGTTCTGGTAACTGATTGGTAAATGACAATTGATGAGGCGGTTTTTTCGCTTTTTCCGCCTGTCCTTCGGAAATCGGTAACGTAAAAGTAAAGTGTGATCCGACAGCGACTTTTGATTGAACTTGCATTTGTCCACCATGCAAGTTGACGAGTTGTTGTGTCACAGCAAGTCCTAAGCCGGTTCCTCCGTAGATGCGTGATGTTGAACCATCACCTTGTTCAAAAGCTTCAAAGATGCGAACCCGTTTTTCGGCGGGAATACCAATACCAGTGTCTGAGACGGTAATCGCTAATAAGGGACAAGAGCTTTTCATTTCTGTTTGAACCGAAACCGGTTCCTGTTTTTCCGGCTCCCTTTCTTCTTGAACAATTGTCGCTGACACGGTGATGAGGCCGCTATCGGTAAATTTAATGGCATTACCAACGAGATTGTATAAGATCTGTTGCACTCGATTTTCATCGGCCGCAACGGGCGGTAAATTAGCTGGAATGGCATTAACCAGTTGAACTTCTTTGTGTCCAACCAATGGTTGGCTAAGAGTCAACACCACATCTGCGATTGTCTGCATATCAACGGCTTTCCGTTGTAAATCAAATTCTTTCTTTTTCAGCTTTGAAAAATCAAGAATATCATTGACAAGGGCAAGGAGTCGTCGCCCACTAGAAACAATCATGCCTAAATTAGTATTGGTTTTTTGGCTTAAAACCCCGGTTGCACCGTCAACCAAGGATTCCGCAATGCCGATAATACCATTCAGAGGCGTGCGTAATTCGTGAGAAGTGTTCGCTAAAAATTCATCTTTCAACTTGTCAGCCGCTTTTAATTGCGCCGCGATTTTTTGTTCGCGTTCCAATTCTTGCTGCTTTTCGTGCAGTTTTTGTTTTTGGGCGCGTACATAGCTCACAATAATGGCTAAAATCGTGAGAACGTATAACGTATAAGCCCACCATGTTTTCCAAGGCGGTGGCAGGATGGTGATTTTTACTTCAGTACCTTTGTTATTCCAAACTTTATCGTTGTTGCTGCCCTTCACACGAAAAGTATAAGTGCCGTGAGGCACATTGGTGTAATAGGCATGACGTTGGGTGCCCATCTCATTCCAGTTTTGGTCAAAACCTTCTAATTGATAGGCATATTGATTTTTTATCGGCTGTAAAAAATTTAACGCGGCAAATTCAAAAGAAAAAAACGACTGTTTATAAGACAGGGTCATTTCACGCGTTTCGCTGATGTGTTGTTGCAAGGGCGAATCGCCACCCAAACGGACGGATTGATTAAAAATTTTAAAATCCGTCATCACGATAGGGGGAATATAGGGATTATCCTTGACACGCTCAGGGTAAAATGCATTAAAGCCGTTGATCCCTCCAAAAAAGAATTCCCCGCGACGGCTTTTATGAGAAACTTTATTAAATTCATTGCTTTGCAGCCCATCCAACACGTCATAATGTCTAAATGCTTCCGTTGTTGAATTGAACTTAGATAAGCCTTTATTTGACGACAGCCAAAGATTGCGTTGATTATCTTCTAAAATGCCATAAATGACGTCATTTGCTAAGCCGTTTTTTTCACGGTAAGCGTAAAAACGGCCGGTTGCCGAATCAAATTTGTTGAGTCCACCCCCATAAGTGCCAATCCATAACGTACCGGTTTTATCCTCGTAAATAGCCGAAATATCGTTGTGACTCAAACTGTTAGGGTTTTGTTCATGGTGTTGGTAACGCACAAAGGTACTTTGCTCTGGGTCAAATTGGTTTAACCCGCCCCCCTGCGTGCCAATCCACAGCGTACCCGAACGGTCTTCATAAATAACAGAAACATCATTTTGACTCAAACTATCGGGATTTTGTGGATCGTGAACATAATGCACAAATTTGTTCGTTTGACGGTCAAATTTATTAAGGCCTTCTCGTGTGCCAATCCACAGCGTTTTGGTGTTATCTTCATAAATCGACAAGACATAGTCATCACTTAAACTGTCAAGATTATCAGGATTATGGCGATAAGCCACAAACCGATTTTGTTCTGGGTTAAACTGATTTAACCCGCCACCATAAGTACCAGCCCACAGAATACCGGTGCTATCTTCCTGAATTGACGAAACATCGTTATGACTCAAACTGTCGGAATTTTGTGGGTCATGCTGATAATGTGTGACTTTTTCCCGCCTTTGATCAAACCGATTCAAGCCACCGCCCTCAGTCCCCACCCACAGATAGCCGTTTTGACCCTCATAGATTGATAAAATATGGTTATTATTCAAGCTATTAGGATTGTTTGGTTCGTTAAAATAATGCACAAACTTCTGCTGTTCATGGTTAAATTGATTCACGCCACCGCCACCAGTGCCAACCCACATAGTGCCGGCCCTGTCTTTGTACATTGACAAAACCGCGTTATTATTCAAGCTGCTGGGATTATGCTGATCATGCTTAAAATGCACAAACTTATCTGGTTGCCGATCAAATTGATTGAGGCCGCCACCATCGGTGGCAATCCACAATGTCCCGGTACCATCTTCGCCAATAGCCCAAATCGTATCGTGACTCAAACTATCTGGATCTTGGGTATCGTGAGAGTAACGCACAAAGGTTTCCTGCTGACGGTCAAATTTGTAAAGGCCGTCCATTGTCCCAATCCATAATGTGCCGGTTTTGTCGTCGTAAATAGACGGGATAATATTGCTCAAACTATCGGGATTTTGCACATCGGGCAGGTAATGCGTAAACTTTTTTCGCATAAGGTCAAACTTATTGAGGCCGCCACCATCGGTGCCAATCCACAAGGTACCCATTTTGTCTTGATAAATCGGCCAAACCGAGTTATGACTTAAGCTGTGGGGATTTTTTGGATCATGTCTAAATGACACAAACTTATTTTGCCTGCGATCAAACTGATTAAGTCCACCGCCATTGGTGCCAATCCATAAAATTTTGTTGTTATCTTCATAAATTGACCAAATAGTGTTATGACTCAAACTGTTAGGATTTTGTGGATCGTGAAGGTAACGGATAAATCTGTCATGTTGACGATCAAACTGATTGAGCCCGTTGCCTGTACCAATCCAAAGCGTTCCTTGGCTATCTTCGTAAAGGGAAAAGATTTCGTTATGACTCAAACTATTAACGTCTTGCGGATCATTTCTATAGACAGTAAACCGATAACCATCATATTTATTTAATCCATCCTGTGTCCCAAACCATATAAAACCTTGGCTGTCTTGTAAAATGGTATAGACAGTACTTTGAGATAAGCCGTCCTCAAGGGAGAGATGCTGGAATTTGATATCTGGCTTTTGAGCTGACACCGGGACACTGAGTACCGTTGAGATTGTTAAAATGATGAT
>QNER01000850.1 GCA_003646175.1 Candidatus Parabeggiatoa sp. nov. 1 | reverse complement strand
TTTAACGCATAGTTCTTTTATATACTATTGGCACGATTTGAATAGTTGCTAATCAGCTACCGCGTCAATCATTTTTAAGCGGATTTTAACGCTGAGTTCTTTTATATACTATTGGCACGATTTGAATAGTTGCTCATTGGTTCTTTAAAAAACTGTGAAAATTGATTAAATCCTGTTGCAGCGGATAAAGACACATGAAACTGTCATAAACTGTTCGCATGGTTTTAAGGGTGACGCATAGCTAATTTATCCTAAAAAATGTGGGAATCTAATTCATTTTTTAAGCGGATTAAAACCCATAAAGCTTTGCTATCATCCACCGGAGTCGTGCCAAAAAAGTCGTGAGGAATATTTTTAGCCGTACTAAACAAGGCTTTCTGAATTTTCATCATGATTTTTGGGAGACAACTAAAGCAAGACAAGTCAACGCCCCACTTGTTTCGCTTTATCTTTATAGGGGGCATTTAGGGAATAGGTGAACGATCATGAGAAAGGCTTTCTTAAGAACCATTTTGTTGTCACTACTACTCCTTGCCTCGAATGGGAGCTTTGCTGATTTTAAGTACCTCGATAGAGGCTCCAATAGCTGGGGAAAATTTGCATATGGGATGGCGTTTGTGGCTCGGGGTTACACGCCAGGCCACGCGTTTGTCGTGTGGTTCAAGTTCGATCGAAATCGCGCAAAGTTTGTAGAATACGAGGGGTATGGTCTTTATCCTGATAATCGCAAAAAGGCAGTCTTCGGGACGGTACCAGGTAATATCCTTAAAGAGTTCAATATATATCCCAATAACGGACTCATTATTTGGGTCACGAAGCTAATGTATAAAAAATCGCAGAACATCACGCAGACGATGAAATCGAGGAATGTACCTTACCATTTCATCAAGGAGAGCTGCGTTGATTTTGTTAAGTCAACCGCTAGTGCGATTGGTCTTAGGACTCCATCAACTTCGGGTTTAAAGAACCTTCCCCAAAGGTTCATATCTAAACTGAAAGAGATGAATAATTAAAATAGAAACCTAGCTCACCTAGGTATCGCTGGCGGCACGGTTGGGGCACGCTAAATCAGATAGTCGTGCAGGATGAAGATCGCAGCGCGTATCCACCCTACCGTTATCCTGTGGTTGGTGGATATGCAAAGCAATATCCTCCCTACCATTGTCCCGCTTAAGGTAGTAAGCCAGTGTAGGGTGGGTAGAGCAAGAGTGAAACCCACAATAACTGTTTGATAATGACGGGTGTCTATGCGCTATACCTATTCTACGCTCGCTAAAATCTTGCGGAGTTTTATTTATTGTTCCCACGCTCTGGCAGCGTGGGAACGCATTCATCGACGCTCTACGTTAATTCTGCTTGCAAACTTACTCGCAAGAAAAAAAGCAACTAGCAGCTTGTCGGATTAATCGACTAACTCATTGATTATTAAACGGGTTGATATAAATAAATGTTTTTACAAAACAATAACTTAGTTGTATTCTCCGACAGGCTGCTAGGCAAAAACATTGTAGTGATGCGTATGGGGTTATCCTGTTGTCAATCCCAGTGGCAAAGTACATGCGTTTGTCCATGCGAAGAACGTGTTGATGATGAATGATGGGAATTGGCTATGGAAACTCTAAAAGGATTTTCTTGCGGAGTTTTTCCAATAGCCATTGATTATACTTTGACTTCAATGACGGCGCGTAAAAAATCATCCATCAGTTTTTCTCACTCACATTTAGGAGGTTTTTATGACTCAAAAGAAACGACACAACTGGCTAACACCACTTATTGTGGCTGTTGTCGCATTGTTTTCTCTTAATTCGGTATTTGCTACAAACTGTCCAGAATCTCATTGCTCGTCAGTGAGTCAACAACTCAATGACTCTTGCAAAGCAATGGGATTCAGCAACGGTACCCCTTTTCCGGTTGTCAGGAAAGATCAGTCTGTGTGTTGGTGCCCATGTAGCTGTGTCACGGGCGACACACTCATCATGCTCGTTAATGGCGATGTGAAACGTGCCGATGAGCTTGTCAAAGGCGATCTGATCATGGTGATGACTGACTCTGGCTTACAAAGTGTGCCGATCTATCTAGTCACTCGTAGTTCCGTGACTCACCATAAGGTACAAAAAGTCACTCTGAGTGATGGTTCTACTTTAACGGCATCCAATAATCATACAGTAGTCGATGAGCATGATCAACTGGTTGCTTTGGATTCTGTCCCTATTGGCAGTAAGCTGCGTCGTTATGATGGTGAGTTAGTGGAAGTCCTCACTAACGAGAAAGTCACCAAAGAACGCGTTGATTTAATTAACGTGATGGTGAATATCGATTCCACCGTGCCACTTCACCATGTTTATGTCACAAATAGTCTGTTGTCTGGTGATATGCTGGTGCAGCTAACGAGTGACGCGACTGGAGAAGAGATTGATTTGCTGTGGGATGAAATCGATCTAACCAACGTCCCGCCTAAAAAATAGGGTTCAAAAATGTGGTGGGCAAGCAAACAATAGCAAACGGGGAAAAACAAAATTATCCGCTTCTTGCTCACCCTACTGTCAACTGTCAACAAAGAGGAGAGAAATCTCATGACAAAACTTAAGCAGTTTACTGCATTAACTATTATGGCAGCCGCCACTACGGCAACAGCAGAAACATTACCTCTATGCGAACAGGGTTTCTGTGAAAGCTTGGAGAACATCCAAGACATTTGTGCTGCTCGCCAAGAGGCTTTGATGCCTTTGGTTGTTGATCCAAAAACATCGTGTATGTGCGACTGCGCTGCTATCTGGGAGCAAGACGTTACTAACACCGATAGTTTGAGCTTTGTTGGTCATCAACGGACGGTGAAAGTCTTGCCGCATATCCAAGCCCAGGCTGGTGAGAATTCATGGTACGGTTACGGAAAAGTCACCAAAAAGTACAATTACGTGGCACCGTCAGGGTGGGTGATTACCACAGTAGATTTTGAACAGACTTACCAGAGTGGCAATGCGGGCCTTATTTTTCTGGATAAACACCAGAATAGCTTTGACTTGTTGTCTCTTGACGAAATCAACCGGGCTTATAAAGCTGCCATTGCCTACCTGCATCAACAAGATTTACCGAAATATCTGCAAAATCGCCTAACTCGCAAGATAGAAAAGAAGCGGAAGGCCCATCGGAAGGCCCTCTTTAAAACCAATATTGGTTTCAGTGCGATTGACTATGCCGTCTCTGCTCAGGGAGCGGGTTATTATCGCTGGCAACCTGCCGAGATCAAGGGGTATTTGAAAGTGACAGAGCAGTATGTGGGCAATGATTCTCGCACTTTGCGAGCCGCTTTAATGCGCTATGTCAAACAGGAGGTTGCAGCCTTGCACAATAAATAAGACAAGCGTCCATTGAATTGAATGGCTGGGCTTTAAGCCCAGCCTTTTTATTTATGGAGAATGAGTCATGAAACATTCTCATTTTCTAATTATCCTCGCGTTTTGGAGTCAACCAGTCGTCTCTATGACTCAAGAACCGCTTGAAATTTTTTTCCCTTGTTCTCCAACGTTATGTGAAAACCTCCAGCGAGAGATTAAATCACTATGCCGGGCTTTACATTATTTTTCGGTACCATTAAGTACTGAATCCTGAATTTTCAGGTATTTTAATAGCTTTGTGGTTGCCCTCTCGTTTTGGAAAAATACCCTAAAATTCATGGTTATGTACTTAGTAGGCGATTCTCAAATACTGCGTTGGGTGGCTTTAACGGAATTAAACCCACTTTCGCGGCATCAATTGTGGGCCATATCGCATAATGGCTAAAGGGATTTCAACTCATGGCCCTATTGATACCTGTTTTAATTGTAGTTGACGG
This sequence comes from Candidatus Parabeggiatoa sp. nov. 1, assembly GCA_003646175.1. Taxonomy (GTDB): domain Bacteria; phylum Pseudomonadota; class Gammaproteobacteria; order Beggiatoales; family Beggiatoaceae; genus Parabeggiatoa. The sequence continues at coordinate 383 of QNER01000850.1, read as the reverse complement.
AGTTTGTAAGTACTGAATCCTGAATTTTTAGGTATAACAATTTTGTGGTTGCATTCTCATTTTTGTACCTTAAAATTCATGCTTCTGTACTTACTGGTTTTATGTATACTCATAACCATAAGAACCCCAAGTTCAAGTTCATATTAATTCGTTTATCCGCGCAATTGGCGTTCCGCCACTGCGTTTCGCTGTACTCAGTTTAAATTCATTTTAATTCGTTTATCCGCGTAATTAGTTGTACTCTGTTCAAGTTCATCGATATTCGTTTATCCGTCGTTAAGTTGCACTCAACCCAGTTCAATCTGATTTGGGGGCCATAAAAGACTTTGAACTCAAAGATCAAGTACGTATCAGGGCACTACGAAAAACCACGCTGTGGGGTA
>QNER01000849.1 GCA_003646175.1 Candidatus Parabeggiatoa sp. nov. 1 | reverse complement strand
TCTGGCTTCATGAAGGGTAGTACCAATTTGAGAAATCCGATTTTTCTAAAAACTCGGATTTCTGGCATAATGAAGGGTAGTACCAATTTGAGAAATCCGATTTTTCCCCAAAATCGGATTTCTGGCCTCATGAAGGGTAGTACCAATTTGAGAAATCCGATTTTTCCCCAAAATCGGATTTCTGGCTTCATGAAGGGTAGTACCAATTTGAGAAATCCGATTTTTCCCCAAAATCGGATTTCTTGCATAATGAAGGGTGGTACCGAAATTTTTGAAATCCGATTTTTCTAAAAAATCGGAGATCGAAGCTGTAATGAATAGGTGGTATGGATCCTTGCGCGATCGTGTACTAGATTGGTTGGTTTTTTGGAAAAGACTTTCTGAAGAAAAAGGCATTTGTCGGTAGCCTTCATTCACTTGTTCTTTTAGACTAAAGCCACTTTTATAAGGCCTTCCTTTCCAACACGTATCAGCCCAAACTTCCAAAAGGTTGTCTCCATCTGGAATGAATCAAGCCTTCGATAGTTTCAGACATACAATGGGTTATCAATCTCAAGAAAGACGTTTTTCCTGAACCATTTTTGGATTGAATTGGATATTTAACTGGTTAAATAACCCAATATTTTGTACTTGTAGTGTTACTATGTAGGATTTCATTATTATTTCAGTTCATAAAATAGACCAAGTTTGATTATACTCCGCCCCCTTTAGGGAATTGACGGGTATATTTATGGGCCTTTATTGACCAAATTCAACCCGCCGCACAAAACCATTCCTAACACTATCCAGATCACCAAGTTCATCATTCAAGTCAATACGAACATTTTCGGCACTGGCACTTTGGTTAAGATTTTTGGCAAGTGAGAGAAATTTGTTTAGCGTGATAATGTCGTCTACCAACTTGACTGGGATTGAAGGCGCAGCGGGTGTTTGGCGAGTGAGAGTAATTGTTGGACGAGGAAATGGGCTAATGGCACGCACGATAGTTCCAGGTAGTTACACTGGCTTTAATAACTCGCACCTTCGGTGCTTTAAAACTTAGCACCGAAGGTGCGTATTATTAAAGCCAAGGGCGTTGCCCTTGGCTGAACGGTGTTTGCCACACCGTCCGCAACGTGGAAATGGCCCTCGTCTCAAGGAACTGGCAAACATCGGGTGGTTACAGAAGTCGCTCTACCCACCCTACGTCAGGCAGCTTTTTTTAGCGAACTTGCAACCATCATGCTTTCAATACTTAAATGATAATCAAGTGCCGGCCATTCAATTCCGGTGCCATGACAAATCAATTGATAATTGGACAGTTGATTGAGAGACGCTTGCTGTAATTCTTGGTACCATGTCATGGGGGTTGAAATGATTCGGCCATCTTCAAGTTCTTTATTCAGATAACGATCATCAAAATGAATGGTTTTACCCTTTAAACTATGAATGAAATATCCTGTCAAATTCATCTGGGTAAATTTCTGCAATCTCAAGTGCTTTTCTAAGTTATTGAGGTTTTAAATAATTATACACAACTCGTAAGTTTGGCAATTCAATTTTCGCATAATTCCCGCCTTTCATAACGTGAATATGCTTTGGCTCATGCTCATTGGCATAAAAGAAAAACTTAAATCCTTCTTGTAAAAGTAATGTCGGCATATATTACCTTGCTTTGTATTGTTTTTCAGATAATGAGGTTTATTCAAAACAGGGCGAACACTAAATAAATAACCTACAAAAAAAAATTAAAAAGGGTAAACTTGATTTTAGGCAATATTGTTCATCACCACCACCTTTGATTTGAGGAATAATGTGAACAATCACTAACGGCATTCCAATTATCCGCCGACAAGTACGACAATACTCGCAACAATAGCCGGATTCGGCGGATACTTGCTGTCTCAGTGTTTCAGAAATAGATGACATCGCTATGTTAATGGTAATTCCTCTAAGCTGGGTATCCGATAACCACGCCTGCGTAAAATGGCCCAAGCATAAGCTTTTTTCAACGTCAACTGTTCAGCCATTTGACCTAATTCTCTCAGTTCTTGACGTTTTTCAAAAGACATGGAATCGGTTGCTTGATTTTCAGCGAGCAAGGTTAAGTGGCGTTGTTGTTGATTTGCGGGTATTTGGCTGTGGGCAATGTTTAGTAATTCTTTTTGTGAGAGGGTTTGCAGTTTTTGTAAACGGGCTTGCATTTCTAAGGGTGCATTTTCAACGGTGGGCGGTAGATTACTCGAAATACTCTGAATAGCTAATGATTCAATTGATTGATGAGTTAGCTTTGCTATTTGAGCTAATTGCTGAAATAGGCTGTTAGGTAATTCGATAGTCAATACTTGTGTACTCATAACAATATCTTCTTCTTTAATAATTCAGATCAAAATAAAATCCAACCTAACGCTTATGGTTTCGCTCGTTACAATGTTTCTGATTCAGACAATCCGTTAAGAAGGTGAAGTTTGCTATTTCACCCTCCCAACATTCGCTTATTTTTCATTTTGCCCTGCAATTTGTTGGGCATAGTTATAATGTTGTATTGGGAATGGTGCTTCGCTCCTTTCCCGAAACAACTTTAGCGCGTGGAACGATAAAACACCCCATTATGGTTTATTCTCTACCATACCGAGTCCGCCGCACAAAACCATCCCCCGCGCCTTCAAGTTTATCCAGTCCATCATTCAAGTCAATACGAACATTTTTGGCACCGGTAGCACCTTTGTTTAGATTTTGGGCTAGCAAGAGGAATTTGTGAGCGCGTGATAATGTCGTCTAGCAACTTGACTGGGACTAAAGAAGCGGCAGGTGTTCGGCGCGTGAAGTTACTTTGGGCGGTTTCCAGTACCGAGAGGTGTGCGTTGATGCGTTTTTCGGCAGTTGCCAAGTCATTGACTTCAATATCATAAAGCATCATAAAGCGCGTAATAAATAAGCTTGTCGGCCTAACCCTAACGCATGTTGGGCCACGAGTTGTGGGCCTATTTGGCAGGTTGGTGATAAGATTGTGTGGCCTTTGGTTTTGTCGCGCAAAGGTGCCAAAGTATAACACGGTGGCGAAAGCCAAAGGCAGAAGTGTTGTTCTGGTATGGCTGATTCAAAAAGCTGCCGGTCGGTTTTGCTCGGAACAATGAATGGGCTTTGTATACTAGGTAGGTGGGCAATGTTTTGCTCGTCTGTCACCATGTTGAAGGGCAACAATGTTGCCCAACCTACTTGGCTAGGTTGCAAACCAGCCCAGCATGGTGGGTACTTGAGCGTTTAGCCAAGATATTGATTGGCGGCTAAGGGAGGTGGGAGGCTATTTATTGAATCTTTTCAATTTTTTCCTTTAATTTATCGAGAGCTTCTAACGCATCATCTTGCATTAAATTGCCACTACAAACACTGACTCCCTTTCTTAAAAAAGGGCGAGTGGCGACTTCGAGACTGTAACACAGAAAAAGTTCAATTTCTTCTATGTGTTTTAAGTTATCGGGCAAATCTTGCACTACATTTATATAATTATCAGGGGCTTTATCGGGCCCGTTTGAGGCTTCGTAGTGGGCAAGGGCAATATGATCATCTTGGTTGTGAGCGCATAGAAAAATATATTTGTATTTGTCATTTTGAAAAAGTTCTTGAATTTTTTCTTTTGCGGTTTGCCCTTTCAAAAAAGAAATGTTGGTGGCATCTTTGAAGCCATTAATATAAAAATATATACCACTTTCTTTCAGATGACATTCTATATCACCCACCCCCCCAGCATACTTGTAGAGACCCGCCGCCGCCTTATCTTTACCAAAATAAGTATTATGACAGTAGTCTATTACGATGACACAAGAATTATCAAGTGTTGGTTGAAAGTTGAAATCAATCTCACAAAACTTTCTTTCTGTGATAATTATCCGGTAGTCTTTATTACTCAATAGCTTTTTATCCAAAATAGTACCCTGACATGAGAATAAGAAACTATTGTAATCAGATTCTTTTAATTTTTCCTCTTCTTTTAATTTTTCCTCCGTTTTATAAGTCATATTCAGGTTTTTGAAGACAATATAAGAACTGCTATTGACGAAGGCGTTTAGTTGTTTTTCTATATTTTCCTTGATACATTCGCTTATATATATCCTTAAGTGCGACCCGTTCACTGCAAAAATGGCGTAAAGCTTAAGAGAAATCTTAAGGATAACTTAAATGATGTGTGCCTGAAAGTCGGCACCAGGCGTACAGCCGCCTGAGCAGAAACTTCCCACATT
>QNER01000848.1 GCA_003646175.1 Candidatus Parabeggiatoa sp. nov. 1 | reverse complement strand
CCCACATTGCGAGGGTTATCGTAATGGTCCAAAACAGCATCACTGTAAGCCATATCATTTCTCCTTTCTCTTCAAAGAGAAGTTAGTGAAAACTTAACATCAAAAAAACTTGAGCCAAATCAATGCGCATCCCATTGAATCGTCTTCAAGTCAATGCCCTCCTTATACATATCCCACAACGGCGACAATGCCCGCAGTTTATCAATCTTGTTGCGAATCAATGGGATGGCATAATCAATGTCTTCTGCCGTCGTAAAGCGTCCCATAGTAAAGCGGATAGAACTATGTGCCAACTCATCATTGCGCCCTAATGCCCGCAAGACATAAGACGGTTCCAAACTCGCCGAAGTACACGCCGAGCCACTTGACACCGCTAAGTCTTTAAGTGCCATGATTAACGACTCACCTTCTACATAGTTAAAGCTCAGATTTAAATTGCCGGAAATGCGGTGTTCCAAATCACCGTTAACATAAATTTCTTCTAAGTCTTTTAACCCATTCCACAAACGATCACGCAATTCTTTGAAACGTTCGTTTTCTGTAGCCATTTCCTCTTTGGCAATGCGGAAGGCTTCACCCATACCAACAATTTGATGAGTGGGCAATGTGCCTGAACGCATACCACGCTCATGTCCACCGCCATGCATTTGGGCTTCCAGACGCACACGGGGTTTGCGGCGCACATACAGCGCGCCGATACCTTTAGGCCCATAAATCTTATGGGCCGAAAAAGACATCAAATCGACTTGCATGTTCTGCAAATCAATCGGCACTTTGCCGGCACTTTGGGCCGCATCCACATGAAACAATATTTTGCGGGCACGGGTCATTTCACCAATCTCGGCAATGCCAGCAATCACGCCAATTTCATTATTGACATGCATAATGCTGACTAAAATGGTGTCATCGCGGATCGCAGTTTCTAGTTTTTTTAGTTCTATCAGTCCATTAGGTTCTGGATCTAAATAGGTGACTTCAAACCCTTCGCGTTCTAATTGACGACAAGTATCTAGTACCGCCTTATGTTCAGTTTTACAGGTAATAATATGCTTGCCTTTTTTCTGATAAAAATGCGCGACACCTTTGATGGCCAAATTATCAGATTCAGTCGCGCCAGAAGTCCAGACAATTTCTTTGGGGTCAGCATTAACCAAAACCGCTACTTGTGCCCGCGCCTCTTCTACTGCTTTTTCCGCCTCCCACCCAAAGTGATGCGAGCGCGATGCTGGATTGCCAAAATTACCTTGCAAGGTCAGATACTGCATCATTTTTTCAGCGACACGAGGATCTACTGGTGTGGTAGCTGAATAGTCAAGGTAAATAGGTATATTCATGAATTTCCTCCGCCAAGTGATGCAATGCCAAAAGCTACGGTGCCGCCTTATCAATAGATACCAAAAGCTATCACGTTTTTAGTAGTGGTCAAAAAGGATGTTGAGATCGCTTGAGAATGGCGAATAGGCATAAGACTTGACAAATGCTTTTATGAAATAACCTTGCCGTCATCTATAAAAGTCATTTAAAATAAAAGATATAGAAATTGGCCTAGCCTATTCGCTCTTCGCAAAGCGATGTTGAGCTTAACATCAATCTGACCACTACAATGTATAAAATTTTCAGCAACAAATAATCATAACATGCGCCAAAATTCTCAAATTTGGCCTGACAAAGTTTTTACCGACGTGCTGCACGACGACCCTCAGAACGACGAGGTTCAGAACGACGAGTCTGATCCGAGCGACGTGTTGTACGAGTCTGAGCCTTTTCTTGCCGTGCGACTTCCTTGGAAACTTCGTTGGGACGTTTTTCAAGGACTTGTGCCAAAGTGATACCATCCAAGAATTCGCGAATTTCGTCACTTAAATCAGTCCAAAGCTGATGAGTGAGACAAGCACGGGAATCATTGCAGTTTTTTAAGCCTTTGCACTTTGTCGCATCGACATTTTCATCAACAGCCGAAATAATCTCAGCAATAACAATCTCATCGGCCAAGCGACCGAGACGATAACCACCGCCCGGGCCACGAGTACTCACTACCAGGCCTTGTCTACGCAACCGTGAAAACAGTTGCTCTAAGTAGGATAAGGAAATACCCTGTCGTTGTGAAATATCAGCCAGTGTAATTGGCCCCTGATTATTATTCAGTGCCAAATCTAACATTGCGGTAACGGCGTACCGCCCTTTGGTTGTGAGTCTCATGATATTAACCCTTATTTAGAGTGTGAATTTGTGTCACATTCTCCTCATGGTTGAAGTGTGACATTGTCAAGTGAAAACCTTATTTATATTATTATTAGGTATTAAACCAAATTTTTCAAGTATTACCCAAAAAAAATCTGGCCGTTTTTCTGTGATTTCGTGAAAGTCACATTGATAGAAAGAATTTATGAATGTGTTCTTTGGATTATCACAGGATTATTTAGGACAATGTGGCTAAATAAAAATACCAGTCGCTTTAACAGATTGTTACGCGCAAAAACTTGTTATAGCATTTCCCGATTGCGTAAAATACAATTTTAGTTCCAGGGGCGTTGCCCCTGGCTATATTAATTTCGCCCCTTTGGGGCTTTAAAACTTAGCCCCTTTGGTGCGTATTATTAAAGCCAGGGGCAACGCCCCTGGCTATTCTTAATAAATTAACCTATTTATTATGTTTGTTATTTTATTAAAACATATAAATACCTTACAAACCAATCACTTAACTGTTAAGTCAGACATACTCGTAGAAACCAAATTTTTTGTCACCACAGTTTCCCGTAGTGTTTAAGCGGGATGGGGACGGGGATTAGTTTCTCATTGGTATATTATTTTCACGCACCTGCCTTTTAGCTCAAAAAAAAATTTTTTTAGAAAACTGCAACTTTGCAACCTATTGTGGTATTAAATTTCAATAACACTACAAAGATTGAAACATCAAAGGCGTTTGTACTCATTGTTGAGCCGATTTTGCCTTTTTCAATAGGGTAATTCGCCAAATGTTCGCCATTGTCTGTCATCAGCAACTGTTGCGATGGTTATACTTATCATTGTCATAAATCGAGCTTTTTTTATTTGTCGTTTCTAAAATAACTCTTTGAATTTTCATGACAAATTAAATTTAACTCGGTGTAACTGTGTGCCCTGTGTATATATTGAACACGGCGAGTCTTTAACGTTCAACATAATTCTTGACCATGACAATAATTCTGTAATGGTCAGACTGATGTTGAAATACCATTCCCCTGCTTTCGCATGCCCCTCGAAGGCCGGGAACCCCTACACACAAATATAATTCATTGATTTTTAAGCCATTGAAATGGGTGGCATCGCGGGTTTGCGCAATCAATACGTTAGTGGAGAAAGTTGCACATCACGTAATATCAATGGCAACTGAGGGACTTCCCAAATCTGATTGTCACAGATTTTGGGGAGAGCATTAGTAATGGATAATTGAAAATTATACACACAAAAGATACAGAGTTACACATTATTAAAATTCAAAAAGTTATTTTCTTGAAGATAATAAAAATAATGATTTGTCACTTGTACTAATAACTAATTGATTTTTTAGTACTTTTTTTCCAAAGCCCAATTATTTATTATTGAAAAATAAAAAAAGCTCAGTTTATGACGGTGTTTAGTATAAATATGATAAATAAAAATAATGAATTAATAAACTATTTCTTATTCCCCACTCAAGGGATTAAGGAATAATCACACTGAAATTATAAAGCCTTTAAATATCATCGTTATACATAAGTCAAAATATAGCCCACCTCGTATTTTTCTTGCCCACCGTCTAAGCTTAAAGTGGGCAAAAAAAACGAGGTGGGCTACATAAATATCATTAAAATCAAATGCTTAAATAGTTGTGTCTAACGATGATCGCGCCCCAGCTACCGCGTATTATCTTTGCGGGAGCGTCGGCCGGCCCACAAACACAGGACGCTGTAGCTCCCTTCAATGGGCCTATAGTACAACGGATACTCGAAATAAACGGATAAGATCTTAAGGAATTATTCGCACCGATAGCGGCCACTTTTCTAATCTGTGGATGGTGAATAAATCACAAGACTTATGGGTGAATTTGGGTTTCTTTATCCGTTTATTTCGGGTATCCGTTGCACTAGTACAGCAAACACTAAGTTCGTATAACATTAGAGTTGTCCGGAAATAAGCCTTACGCTGCTTTGCCCCTGAAAGGGGCTGACATACTAGCCTAGGGCAACGCCCTAGGATATCAT
>QNER01000847.1 GCA_003646175.1 Candidatus Parabeggiatoa sp. nov. 1 | reverse complement strand
TTTTAACATTAATTTTTTGAGTGATACTATCGCCAAAAAAGCGATAGCATCACGACTTGAACATTTTTGGGTCCTGTACAAAGAGCCGTTTTAACATTAAAATTCTGTTATTTTACGGATGCTATCCCTTCTTAGGGATAGTATCCGTTTTAACATTAACAGCATTAAAATCCGCGGTTGGTTTGCCAAATAAACTGAACACAACAATGGCAACGCTACTGAGTACAAAAGCGGGCACCATTTCATAGAGTGAAAAAGGAATCACCTTCAGCGCGGTGAAATGTTCCCATACTACCACAGTCACTGCCCCTATCACCATACCTGCCAACGCACCGTTGCGCGTCATCCGACGCCAAAACAAACTAAAAATGATAACCGGCCCAAATGCACTACCAAAGCCCGCCCACGCATAACCAACCAGATCCAAAACCGTGCTTTTGGGATTAGTCGCAATCAACAGCGCGATCACTGCTATAACAACGACTGAAATGCGCCCCACCCACATTAATTCCGTTTGGCTGGCGTTGGGACGCAAAAATGCCTGGTAAAAATCTTCGGTGACGGCCGTGGATGACACCAACAATTGTGAATCAATGGTACTCATAATGGCCGCTAAAATGGCCGCTAATAGAAAACCAGCAACCCACGGATTAAATAAGACTTGGCTGAGTTGGATAAATACTTTTTCTGGATCATCCAATGGATTACCGGCAAAATAGGCAATGCCCACAAAACCTGTCAAGACTGCGCCCACCGTTGAAACAATCATCCAAGACATACCAATTCGGCGCGCATTAGGAATTTCCTGCACCGATTTTATCGCCATAAAACGAACCAAAATATGGGGTTGCCCAAAATAACCCAATCCCCATGCCATCAGCGAAATAATACCTAACAAACTCATGTCCTTAAACACATCTAACCGGGTTGGATCAATTTGACTGATGCGCGTAGTCACTGTCCCCCAACCACCAATTTCATAAATAGTGACGATGGGCACAATAATCAACGCCAATAACATCAAAATGCCTTGCAAAACGTCAGTCCAACTCACGGCCAAAAAACCACCGATAAAAGTATAGGCCATAATAACGGCCGCGCCAATCCACAAAGCGGTGATGTAATTTAAGCCAAAACTATTTTCAAACAATCTCGCGCCACTCACCAATCCTGATGACGTGTAAAAAGTAAAAAACAGGAGAATCACCAGCGCAGAGATGATGCGTAACAGGTTGGAATGATCCTGAAAGCGATGGTGAAAAAAATCGGGTAACGTCAAGGCATTATTGGCCTTTTCGGTATAAACACGTAATCGGCCCGCCACAAACAGCCAATTTAAATAGGCCCCAAGGATTAAGCCCACGGCAATCCAGACTTGGTTAAGCCCACTGGCATACAAAGCCCCCGGCAAACCTAACAGCAGCCAGCCGCTCATATCCGAAGCTCCAGCACTGAGTGCGGTCACAAAACTACCCAATCGCCGCCCGCCCAACACGTAATCAGCGAGATTATGGGTTTGTCGATAAGCGATGATACCTAGAATCATCACACCGATAAGATAAATAATAAAAGTGATTAAGGTTGCTGTGTTCATTTTTTGGTCGTTGGTAATTTGCTATCTGGAAGGCTTCAGTATGAATTGATTAGCGTCGTCAAGTGAGTTGAATCGTGGCGAAATCATCTTTTCCAATCCACTTTGGATATGAAAGGTTTGGTTATTTTTGTTACCTCATTTCCAGGGGCGTTGCCACGGGCGTAGATAAGACTTACCGAAGGGGCTAGAAAAGGTGCCCCTGGGATTTCCGTTCTCCTGCTGAAGCATAAATTTTCGTATATTAGGAATTTTTGCCCACCGAGTAACGTCTTTTTGTTGCCCACCATCTCGGTGGGCAAAAAACTGAAAACTTGTGCTTCGGTACTTATTATTTGGGAGTTACCTTAGTACAAGGTTCGCCTTGTACTCCTGTTAATACGATAAAACGGCGTTTTTGTGTGATAACTAGACAATGTCATATTTCAATAACCACACCGTTTCTTCGTACAAGGTTCGCCTTGTACTCCTGTTAATACGATATTGTCAAACTAATCACGGCAAACAAAACCTTCAAGGTTTCCAAAACCTTGAAGGTTTCTAACTGAAATAGTAACTGATAACTGATTTCGCAGCGAAAGTTTTTGCGTAGAACTGATAATGGATAACTACTCCCTTATCTCTCTGGCAATGCGAAAACCTAAGTTATTGTTACGGCGATTCTTTTTTCCCATACTGCGATTCGCCACTCGCGCATATTTAGGTAAGCTACGCCATGAACCGCCACGATACACACAGTAAGAATAAGTAGACTTTTTGCATGAACAACGCAGTTCCTTTTTTTTATACTTTTTGTCACTAGCAGAACAAGTCCACTCGTAAACGTTGGCTACCATATCATGTAAACCAAAAGGGTTAGCCGCAAATGAACCAACTGGTGCTGTTTGTTTGTTACCCCATTTGCTACCGCAAACGGCACAGTTAGCCCGATTTCTTCCTATATCATTGCCCCACGAATATTCAGTTTGCGCCCCTGCCCGTGCAGCATATTCCCATTCAGCCTCCGTGGGCAAATGATACTGCTGTTCGGTTTGCTGAGTCAACCAGTTAGTATAAGCGGTTGCATCTTCCCAAGACACATTAATCACCGGCCGATTGCCCCGTCCCCAGCCTTTATCAGCTGGCTTTTTTCGGCCGGTCATTTCCGCGAAAAAATCATACTCAGCAAAAGTCACTTCATAAACGCTCATTGCAAAGCGCTTAATAGACACACTATGTACTGGTTGTTCATCACGCTGGCCGCTTCCCTGAATATCTCCCATACTGAATGTGCCAGCTGGAATGATTGCCATTTCTGGCCCTTCACCACCCATTTGCAAGGGATCACGGAACAATGGAGGTGATTTAGATTTAATACCGCTCGTTCCAGATTGTGGAAACTGCTGCTCGGTTGGCTCAATTGTTGGCGGCCCAATTGTCTCACCTGAGGACATCTGGCTTGAGAAATTCCCAATTCCCACTAGAAATTCCCTGATAGCCAACGACGAAGCCGCATAAACAGAGGGACCATTTGTGGTGATTATGCCGATGACATCATTCCCTTTTATTATGGGACTACCAAAGTTCATTTGATTGATAACACCTCTAAAGGTCAGATCCCGCCCCTTGCGATTTGGAGAAGTTAATCCGATATATCCCCAACGCGAACTTTCCCCAGAAAAACTATACGAAAATGCCACTTCTTTTTTACTTTTGAAATAGTGGTTGAAATCATCAAAACATTTTTCTGACAAAGGGAGGACTGACACTCTAGTCAATATGGCCTTACTTCTAACGGCTATCAAAGCGAGTCCTTTGCGAGGATTGTCCTTTTTCTCTGTGTATTGGAGTACACCAGTGAATCGTTGGTTTCCAAATAATTCAACAGCTGGATACTTATCATTTCCTTGTATCACCTGAGCAGCCGTCACAATATAAACAGTATTTGGCGTTTTTTTCACAACAAATCCGGTTCCTACATGACCTCTGCTGGTAATTTTAACAACACTCTTTTTAAGAGTATAGTAGGGCATTTTATTCGCCAAAGCGTTAGATGCCCCAAAGCCTAAACTAAAAGTGATGGCGCAAATCATCACCAAAAGTTGGGTACGAATGCTCATAATAAGATTGCCTTAGTGATGGGTAATAATGGGTAATGGGCAAAAAAAGGTAACTACTCAGCCCTGAAAGGGCGAATTATTATAGCCTGGGGCAACGCCCCAGGGAACTTTTAATAACCTCACCATTAACTAGAAATGGATTGAATTAACTTTATGATTTGGAGTAATAAAGCTCACCTGTTTTTAGAGCTATAATCCACCTTGTCTTGGAAAATAACCGATGGCTAAAAAAAATGACTTTTTGGAAGGGACGGAACTCATTTATATTCTAATTCTATGTACAGGACAAAAATGATAACATATTGATTTTAAATTGTATTTCGTGATGCTATCGCTTTTTTTGCGATAGTATCACTTTTGCGAAATATTGATGCAATAACCACCAGTGCTTTTTAGGAACGTACATAATACAACTAGTACAGCAATCACTAAGTTCGCATAAGACTTTTTTAGATTGCTTTGCCCCTTTCTGGGGCTGACATACCAGCCTAGGGCAACGCCCTAGGATTTATGGGTTTAGAATTTCAGCCCTGAA
>QNER01000846.1 GCA_003646175.1 Candidatus Parabeggiatoa sp. nov. 1 | reverse complement strand
GAATGGTGAATGGTTAATGAAAAACCAATTCATAAATAACTTATTGTTTTTTCTATGGCGTAATGAAACTGGGATCAACTTTTGAATACCAAAGGAATCTGATTTTTACCACCCCAGAGTTACATGCACAGTCTTTTTCGCCCTAAGCTCATCCTAGAATCAAGAATGAGGCTAAAGCCGTCATTCTAAAAGAGCGAAGCCCTTACGGGCTGAACTTTTCGGCAGTGGGCACACGTATTAAATAAAGATTTCAATTATTTTTTACTGATATAAAAGTACAACTGCTTTTCCAAACAACGAATGGAAAATCAGATAGCCTTATCCGGCAATGAAGCGTATCCGTTGTACTGAATATCATTTCCTCCCACCCTTGCCGTGTTAAATAATTGTCTGAATCAGGATTTACCGGATTTAAGGATTTTCAGGATAACATTTTTTCTAACATCAGTTAGTCCTTAAATCCAGTCGTTCCTGATTCAGACACCATAAAAACTACAAGGATTGTTTATAAAAAAGGATTAGCTCGAAACAATGCCCATTAACCAATCCGTCTTGATTATACAATTCTTGTAGTTATTTTTGTTATCCTGAAAATCCTTAAATCCTGAAAGTCCTGATTCAGACACCATAAAAACTACAAGGATTGTTTATAAAAAAGGATTAGAGCCAAACAATACCCATTAACCAATCCGTCTTGATTATACAATTCTTGTAGTTATTTTTGTTATCCTGAAAATCCGGAACCAGACAATTAACACCATAATAACTACAAGGATTACTTATAAAAAAGGATTAGATCGAAACAATACCCATTAACCAATCCTTTCTTATAAGCAATCCTTGTAGTTATGCTTTTTATCCTGAAAATCCTGATTCAGACAATTAACACCATAATAACTACAAGGATTACTTATAAAAAAGGATTAGATCGAAACAATACCCATTAACCAATCCTTTCTTATAAGCAATCCTTGTAGTTATGTTTTTTATCCTGAAAATCCTGAACCAGACAATTAACACCATAATAATTACGATGACTATTTATAAAAAATTATTATATCAAAACAATACCCATTAACCAATCCGTCTTGATTATACAATTAATTCTTGTAGTTATTTCGGTGTCTGAATCAGGATTTACCAGATTTAAGGATTTGGCTAGTCCTGAAATGTGGGTGACAGGTTTTCGAGGTTCAAGTTTTTCTCCGAAAAACTTGAACCTCGAAAGGAGTCCAAACGCAAGGAAGGCGCAGCGATCCAAACTAAAATCTTTGCTCCAGTTGCCGCGAAGCGAAACTTTAGCGTCGTTTGGACTCCATCACCCACATTGCACCATTACCAAAAGACGAGGCTGATAAAGTGGGGAAGATAGCGATACCTAATAGAATCCATAAAGAAAGGTAATGGACTTTTCGGGTAAGGGGGGCGCATTCCCAAAAAAATGGTCATTATCAATCTTGAGTACCAATCTTGAGTACAACGGATACACGAAAAAAACGGATAAATCATAAGAACGAAAACGGTTTTATTAAAAGTCATCATTTGGGTTTATTTATCAAAGTTTTGTAGGGTGGGCAACTTCTTTACGTTGCCCACCTTCTCGGTGGGCAAGAAAAGGACCTTACTCGGTGGGCAAAAAATTCATAATACCTGAAAATTTATGATTCAGTACTTACACGAAAAAAACAGATAAATCATAAGAACGAAAACGGTTTTATTAAAAGTCATCATTTGGGTTTATTTATCAAAGTTCAAAGTCACAGCCGCCATCGTCTTGGTGCATCTAAAAAGATTAGGATAATGTGTGAGCACTATCCGTTCATTTCGAGTATCCGTTGTACTTGTCCGTTAAAATGGGAATGCGCCCGGTAATGGGTGTGAAATTTTTGCGCGCAAAAACTTTTGCGTCAAATAAGTTTTTTCGTACAAGGTTCGCCTGAAACGAATGTCAACACAACATTGTCAGGTTAATGTTATTTCACCCTATTTGCAATGTGTATGTCTTATGCTCTGATAAAATTTTTATATATACTCATTCGTTATTCGCTATTGACAAATTATCAAACCAAAAAAAATCCGATTTCGGGAAGAAATCGGATTTTTTATCAATCAACAAAGAAATCCGATTTTTGGGAAAAATAGGATTTCTCATTTCAAAAAGAGTTATCTTTCAGCCTACTTAACTTCTACAACCCCCAAATTAGAAAAGCCACTACTACCAGAGCAATCAGAGGCTTGTACAGCAACATAGTAATGCGTGCCTGTTGGCAATGTAACGTTTAACCCTGTTTGAACAGCCATATCCATAGACTTGATGTGCTTTGTAGTCGCCTCGCCAATGGGATTGGAGTAAGGCGCATAAAAGAGGGTAAATTTGTTAGCATAAGTCACCGTATTCCAAGAAACCCTGACATCGTTACCAGTCACATCAACTTTTAACTCAGGGGCATCCGGCTTGGGTGTATTGTCCGCTTCGCACTTGCCAATATGCATAGGACGCTTGGTGGTGGTTTTTGAAAAGTCGCAAACCTTAACCAACGTGGAAATATCCGTCAGCTTAGTCGCATCAACAAACGCTGACACCTCCGCTGTATGTTTGTAAACGGTTTCACCTTCCGTTGTTTCCGGGGTCAATTCAAATTCAGCGCAATCATCCTTGGTACCTTTAGCCCCACCACAAGCAAACACGGTTAGCGAGGATTGGCCATCTATGTGAGGAATGGTCTTATTTTGGGCCCCAATTAACCGAATTTCCATGTTGAGCTTATTCTCCCCTGTAGTGAAAGAGAACCCGGAACGTATCAGGTAGGAACAATTAATCAGCTCAGCGATTTTGCCCAAAATGTCGGTTATACTCTGGGTTTTACGAATCTCGAAGAATTTGCCACCGGTTTTGGTCGCGATGCTACGCAAGGCATTGTCATCAGGCCCAATAATATGGGTCACAACCCCCTGCTTACGCAACTGGGCAATCACCCCATTAGGACCTTCAAGTGTATTACTCTCTTGATTACACTCGTTCCCATCTTTGTGGGCGGGCGCGTCAGTAATGACGACAGCCATCCGATTGGCCTTGGGCCGCCATGTTTGGTCCTTCACTGTGTGAGCCAAAGCTGCCAGTATGGACTCAGGCGTGTCATTGCCACCGCTGGGCTTTAAAGATTTAATCCAGCCTTGCATCTCGACCTTATCCGCCGTGAGTGTCTCGCTCTCATTGGCCTTATAAACTTTGTAAGGCATATCCTCGGGATCGCCACAAGGATCCGTCGGAAAATCCTTGTACTCAGTCAGTCCCAAACGATAGTCGATGCCGCTGGATCCGATGGTCTCGGAAAACTCAATTACGGCACTTTGCATTTCTGTAATTTCGTCACCCATAGAGCCAGTCGTGTCAAAAACGAACACAACGTCTTCTTGTCGCCCTTCTGAACTACAATTCAGATAATCAGTGAGGTTGGAACATGATGGCACCTTCGGCTCAGATGGGCTATCCGCTGTCGTGGCCGGGTCAGCCTGAGACCATGCCAAGTTCCAACTGGCTGCTAACAAAGTACAGCCAACAACAGCTGTTCGGCGAGAGGCCGAATAAAAAAAGTTTCTGGTTTTCATAGTGAGTTATAAATACCTCGTGATAGAGTGACAATTTCAATTAAAGTACTAAGCTTATTAAAAATATAATATGCCCATTAAAAAAAATCAAGTTTTGAACAAGATTAAACTGATTTATGGATTGACAGTTCGTAGGGTGGGCAACGTCTTTTTGTTGCCCACCTTAAAATAACGATAAAAGAATCTAATCAATCGTTTAGTCTAAAATGCGACAAAGTAATCGTTGCTAATTCATTTTTAATCCTGTTAATCTTTTAATCTGTTTAAGCTTGTTTAAAACTAAGTACAACTTCTTTCCTGATTTGACGGATAGGTGAATGTGGTTCAACGTTAATAGAAATGCGAACTTTGTAAACCATAACCTCTTGTTTCATTTTTTCACCCTTTTCAAGGGAGCAGAGTATATACCAAAAAAATTATCTGCTCTCTATTTTATAAAGGTATAGTCTATTTATTTTAAACCGTCAACTTAAAAGTCGATCAACACTAGGGCAATAGCGTCAATTTTTGTGTTAAATCAATAACATCCATGAGTTAAAAAAAAACGATTTTACGTGATGCACTCGCCGAATTTCCTCAACTGGACGTTGGTGCGAATTGGGAATTAGAAATTGAGGAATTTAAAAAT
>QNER01000845.1 GCA_003646175.1 Candidatus Parabeggiatoa sp. nov. 1 | reverse complement strand
TTATTTTCTTCTAGTATAGATTTTCGCATCGTTTCGTCAACTCAAAAACTGTTAAAAAAATGAAAGACTTTCTACGTTTAAATCCCTTGCGGTATCGTTCCTAGATAACTTTTTAACTGAAGTAGTTTACTACGGTACAGCGTTGTTTAGCGAATGTCAAGCTCTACGTTTGAATCCTTGGCAGTATCGTTCCTAGATAGTTTTTTTTAGACGGAACGTACTTGAAAAAGGTGATAATGAAATAAGGGATGAATTAGCAAACTTTATGATTTTAAACCCAAATATTGAACTTAAAAAATCCGTTTCGGAAAGCTTTGCGATCCTTCGGATCGCGTATCCGTTGTACTATCAGTATAAATTATTTTTTATAAATACAGCGTTGTTTAGCGAATATCAAGCTTTTTGAGGTAAAATTTCTGCGAGGAACTTGCCAAACTCAAAAAATGGGTTATTCCCAATTGCTAATTGCTAATTGCTAATTGCTAATTGCTAATCGCCTTGTACGTCATTCTGACTTAGTACAACGGATTATCGAAATAAACGGATTTCAGAAAAAAGGAGTCCAAGATTTATCTTGGACATCCATGATATTTTAGGAGTCCAAGATTTACCTTGGACATCCATGAGAGCTTCTATGCGCTAGGGGAAAGGTACAAGGGGAAAGGTATAAGGGAAAGAGATTTTGCTCAAAAAAACTTCCAATAAATACCACCAACTCTCGGTGAGTTTTCCTTTTTTTCTGTTCCATTACGGTTTTTCCTGTTAGCTAGAACTAATCCCATTGAACGACCCCAGTGCCTACGTTTAAGGATTACTTCAGTAAATGAACATATTCTTGGAGTTTGCTTTGTTTGACTTTTATGTAGTCGTTCTCTAGAATTTGTTCCATTTCTTCAGATGTCAGACGAAGCTTGATAACTTCAAGAGCATCTTGAGGATCCTTGCCATAGGCAAGTTTTTTTCCACCGCTTTTAAGGGAAAACAGATACATAAAATGTGGGTGCTTAAAGCTACTCATGAACGTACTCACTCCATCGAAAAAAATTGAGAGACATCTCGCGCTTGCTCTTCAGATGAAAGGCCTCGGTTGACCTCATCATCATATTTTCCTTGTAACAGGTTGTGGTAAAAATCATAATCTATCCCTAAGATTTTACCTGCTCTCTGATCACGCACAAATTGGTCATTAACTATGTTTTTCTTTTCAGCAATAAGTTGATTGCCTAAGGCAGAACCTGGAAAAGGCGTAAAAAATGCTAAGGCGACTCTAGCTCGTTTCATTCGTTTAAGCATACGTATTGTCTTGAAAGCATCTTCGTGAGTCTCCCCTGGTAAAGCGAGCATAACATTGCTCCAAAAGGATACCGGCGTTTTTCCTTCCCGTTCCATTTCATCGCCTACCCGATTCACAAGTTGAATAACGAAATCATTTTCTTCTTCAGTGGTTTGTTTATTTAACATGCGAAGCATTGGATCACTTCCGGATTCAAAACCAATTGAAACAACATTCCAATTGGTTTCTCTTAGTAAAGCTTCAAACAATTCTGGCCATTCGCAAACTGTATCAGCACGAGCCGCTGCCCAGTAGGACCATAATTTATTGGCTTTTTGTGGATATTTCTCAAGCCATTCTTCAAGCCAGCTTTTCTTTTGGAAAAACATTGAATCATGTATTGCAACTGATCCAATTTTATATTTGTCATCTAGTGCATTTAATTCATTGATGACAGAATCAACAGTCCTGCGCTTCATGTTGGATATATAAGAATTCTCATTACAGAAACTACATTGCCATGGACAAACTCTGCTGGTCAAAACAGATGCAACCGGCCGTGGCCCCCATCTAAGTCCCTCTTCCAAAGGCCAATTAAAGTTAAATCTGCGTGCCCATCCCGCCGGCTTTGGCCAGAGAGTTCTGTCAATGAGCGGCCAATCCTCCATTGTTGCGGCAGCTTGACCTTGAAAAATGCGAGGAAAAGAATCAGGATTTCTAACAAGAACAGTAATCACTTTTTCTCCGGCACCAATGCAAATTTTGTCAAATTCCTTAATAGACACCATGCTTTGAGAGTCTACCAACGTATGCATACCACCAACTATGACAATTCCATCAGGATTTAATTTGTGGAAAAGTTGGGCCGCTATAACTGCTGTTTCATATCGATAGCTACGTACGTTCATCAAAAGCATATTGTAGCCTTCGAGATGTTTGGCAAGTTTATTCCATGAACGAATATTTCGAATCGAAACTAAATCTGTCTCAATTCCATCTTGATGTAAAATGGTACGTAGGAGCCCTAAGCCATGGTCTTGAAATGTTTCTCCTGCCTCATATCTGAGAAGCTCGCCGAAATGACCTAAATCAAGCCATAAAATAGCAGATTTCTTCTTAGAGGGCGATGGTAGAATCTCTGACGCTGCTCTTTTAAAGTCACGTTGAACAGCTTGAAAACCCGCGTGTTTCCAATCCTCATGCCGATCCATTATAAAGCGACGAGTACCTCGTAACTTTGTCCATAGCCTTGGATGGTTCGAGCGAACCATTCTTCTTAGTTTCTGCCACTTTCCGGAAATTCCTGGTGTCTTTGCAACGTTAACCAGACCTTTTAAATCTTTAGAAATAATTGAATTCATTTTCTCACCATTAGCATAGCCGCAAAGGCAAAGTAGGGGTTACCCGTCGAATCTGGAAGCACGGAAACCTGTTGTTCCTTGTCTCTGGTATCGGTAAAACCGACTTCAACGAATTTGACATTGTTTTCCTTGATTATGTTTAACACATTTTCACTGGACATAATACTCAATGTTCAAGTTATCGTTTTCTAATAAAACTAATATACCCTTCAGACAGATGAAAAACGTCGTAAGAATGTAAAAGTATTTTTCAAATCAAGCAGATAAAATCTTACTGGCAACATATTAGCATTATACCGATTTAATTTAAGTATCCGATTTTATTACGTTTACAAAAATGACAATGTTAGGCAAATCAATGGGTTACATTAAATAGGTATAAACTCTATTGTATTGGTTGATGATGTGGTGACAACCGGTGCCATCAGTAATGTTTACGTTTGAATCCCTTGCGGTATCGTTCCTAGATAACTTTTTTAAGTGAAAGACATTTTTTTAATGTACAGCGTAATAATTTTACAGCGTTATTTAGCGAATGTCAAGCTCTACGTTTAAATCCTTTGCGGTATCGTTCTTGAAAAGTTTTTTATACGGAACGTACTTGAAAAAGGTGATAATGAAATAAGGGATTGAATTAGCAAATTTTATGATTTTCAACCCAAATATTAAACTAAAAAAATCAGTTTCGGAAAACTTTGCGAACCTTCGGTTCGCGTATCCGTTGTACTATCAGTAGAAATGAGGGCGCGTAATATACAGCGTTGTTTAGCGAATGTCAAGCTTTTTGATGTAAAATTTCTGCGAGGAACTTGCTAAACTCAAAAAATTGGTTATTCCCAATTGGTAATTCTCAATTAGCAATTGCTAATTGCTAATTGCTAATCGCCTTGTACGTCATTATGAGTTAGTACAACGGTTTATCGAAATAACTCGTCATGGCTAAGTTTATTTAGCCACCCCCGAATATGAAAATCCGTTTATTTCGCGTATCCGTTGTACTATATGCTATGGGTATTTTCACAGTAACCTGATTTCAGAAAAAAGGAGTCCAAGATTTATCTTGGACGTCCAGTTTTTCATTCTTCATTCTTAATTCGCATCCTACGCCGGCTCGTTCATTGACGAATACGCAGTTTGAATCGGAGTAATTCCATTTCGTTCTGAACGGCGTATTCCAAGGTGCCATCCTGCTTGAGATCAATCTTGGGCTCAATCTGTTTGCCATCGGTAACCGGTTCGACCTCAACATCTAAAGCCGGCTCAAGATTAATATCCTGACCCTTGAACTTCACCTTAAAAGTGCCATCCATCCGGTGCGTAATCTGTTCTACACCGTCAAACTTCAGGCCTCTTTCGATAAACTTGTGAGGCGACAAGACGGTGGGACGCATTGGTTGCATCGTACCGTCTTCACAAACCATCATGGCCTCTTCTTGGCCTTTTCGCGTGTTCATAAAGTGAACCCCGGGTGACAGTTCTGACTCTGCCACAAAGGGGTTAAACATAACCACAATGATGTGGCGTTTTTCGCCGGGCCTTTTCAGTAAAACATCACCACCTTCACCCATTTGAAAACGGCCGGCCTCGCCGACGATTTTCGAGACACA
>QNER01000844.1 GCA_003646175.1 Candidatus Parabeggiatoa sp. nov. 1 | reverse complement strand
CCCTCGTTCGTGCAAGGTTCGCCTGGAACGAATGTTAGTTCATCATTTAAATCTACTTACTAGAGGCCTCAAAAATCCTGATACCAGAAATCGCCAATCCAATATTTTGGTGTACGACACCAAGCGTAACCTAACTCTCACGGTTGTCACGATGAGGATGTTTGACCAACCGCCCGAATGGGCAGCACTGATGCGCCACAATTTGATGAAAACGCGCCATTACCGAATACGCCATTTTTTCTGTTTGCTTTAGCCGCTCACTTTTATTAGAACGCCTATGAATATCTTCCTGTCAATCCTGAAAGAAGTGTAATCCCCGTTTTGAACCAGATCAAAGGATTAGGTAGTCCTAAACATGTAGTGATGTTACGGATGCTATCCCTTCCCCGGGATAGTATCCGTTTGGACATCATCACGACTTCTACAGGACTACCATTTTTTTTTATATAAGCCATCCAGTACAACATTTTAACTCACTTTCAATCATCACACCGTTTTTTCGTACAAAGTTCGCTTTGTACTCCTTAGACTCGGCGTTTTTCATACATAGGCTCGCCTGAAACGAATGATAATATGACATTGTCAAGTAAATCCCTTCTTATCAATCCTTTCTTATATACAATCCTTGTAGTTATTGTTGTACTCAATAAGGCACCCTAAAAAATAGGGCATAAAGCACAGGCACAACAATCAAAGTTAACACGGTGGCAAAAGTGAGTCCGAACATAATAGTGACAGCCATGCCTATGAAAAAAGCATCAAAAACAAGGGGGATCATGCCAAGTACTGTGGTGATAGCCGCCATGGTGACTGGGCGCAGACGACTGACGGCGGAATCTAAAATGGCACTGAAGGGGGCTTTGCCTTCTCCGATTTCTAAGTCAATCTGATCAATCAACACAATGGCATTTTTGATGAGCATTCCCGATAGGCTGAGAAAGCCTAATAAAGCCATAAAGCCAAAAGATTGTCCAGTGAGTAGTAATCCGAGCGTCACGCCGATAATGGCAAGGGGGACACACAGCCAAATAATCAAAGGTTGTCGCAACGCATTGAACAGAAAAATGACGATCACAACCATTGCTAAAAAGGTGACCGGTAGGTTCACACTCAGTGCCTTTTGCGCTTTGGTTGAATCTTCATATTCACCGCCCCATTCCATTTCATAACCAATCGGCAATTCAATGGCCTCTATTTTAGAACGGATTCGCTCAAACACGACACTGGCATTACCAACTTTGGGATCACATTGGGCAGTAATCGTGCGTTTACGATTGCGTCTGTGGATTAGCGGATCGATCCAGACAGTCTCAAAGCCAGAAACGACTTGACGTAGTGGGATTGACTGTTGTGCGGCGGGACTCCATATTTGTAGAGCTTTGATGTTGTCTACTGCAATTCGTTCCGATTCTGGGGGCCGTGATATGATGGGCAGTCGCTTGTTACCTTCGCGGTAAACCCCCACTTGGGTACCGGTGAAAGCGGTTTCTAACACTTGACTTACCGCCGGCCGGGAAATGCCGACTAACCGTGCTTGTGCTTCGGCAAATTGGGGACGCAACATTTTGACGGCTTGCCGCCAGTCATCACGAATATCTATCGCCCCCCCATCTTCACGCATAATGGCTTGCGCTTGTTTAGATAATTGCCGCAAAACCACCGGATCTGGCCCACTAAAACGGGCTTTAATCATCGCACCGCTGCCGGGGCCTATACGAAATTGTTTGATTTTGGGTTCGGCATCGGGAAAGTTATCATCCAAATACTGTCGAATAATTGGGATCAAGCTGTCGATCTGCTGATAGTCTTTGACAGTCACCAGTAATTGTCCGTAACTTTTATAAGCGTTCTCCGGTGAATAGACGAGTATAAAACGTAGTGCGCCCGCGCCGACGAAAGTGGCAACCGATTCGATGCCATCAACCGTCATCAAGAACTTTTCAATTTGTTTTAAGTCCTCACTGGTATCACGGATATCAGTCCCTTCAACACGCCAGTAATTAATCATCAATTGGGGGCGGCTTGAACCCGGAAAAAAACTGTCTTCTAAAAAACCAAAGCCATAAATGGCAAGGCCTAACAAACCGAGCATCGTCATCATGGTCAGCCACCGGAAACGGAGGCAAACGCGCAGAAAAACTTTGTATATCTGATAGATAAGGCCCCGATAAGGGTCTGTTTCCACATGCTCGGTGGGTGGCTTTAGAAATAACACGCAGAATAGCGGCGTGATAGTCACTGCAATCAACCAACTCATCATTAATGAAATCAGAATCACTTGAAACAGGGCGCGAGTAAATTCACCAGCCGCATTTTGAGATAAACCTATTGCGGCAAAGGCGAGTACCGCAACGACTGTCGCACCCAAAAGAGGCCAGATGGTTTGTTGAACCACTTCTTTCGCCGCTTGAATACGATCCCGCCCGGTTTGTATTTTGATCAAAATACCGTCTGTGATCACAATCGCATTATCCACCAACATACCCAGCGCGATAATTAAGGCACCGAGAGAAATTCTCTGGAGATTGATGTCATAGATATCCATGAAAATAATGGTAGCGCACACCGTCAATATGAGGATAACCCCAATCAGTAAACCGCTACGCAATCCCATGAATATTAACAGAATAATGACAACAATCGCCAGTGCCAACAAAAGACTATCGATAAACCCATTAACCGCCATTTCAACGGTGTCCGACTGATAAGAGATAATCCCGAGTTCTATGCCCAGCGGCGATTGGATTTCCAGTGTTTTCAGTTTGGCTTTGATGGCTTTACCCAGTGTGACAACATTGCCCCCCGATACGATGGAAATACCGATAGCGAGTCCGGGCTGGCCATTAAAGCGCAAGAGTCGCTGAGGGGGTGTCATATAATCGCGGCTGATGGTGGCGACATCTTTGAGATAAATCAGTTTGTCCGATGAGCCATCATTAATCAGCAAATCGCCGATTTCGGCAACAGAATCAATACCGCCGGTGGGATTAATCCGAATCGATTCACTGCCGACTCTGACATCACCCGCTGACACGACGAGATTCTGTTGTTCTAAGGTTTGATAAATGGCTGCTGATGAAATGCCTAATTGCGCCAACCGGGAACTGGAGATTTCCACGAACACCGCTTCTTGCAGTGCCCCCCAAATCTCTATTTTTGCCACCCCCGGCACGAGCAGCAGTTCTCGCTTTAGAAAATCCACATAATCTTTGAGTTCCCGATAGGAATACCCAGCACCCGTCACGGCAAAAAAAATACCGTAAACATCACCAAAATCATCATAGACGATAGAAGAGTGTGCCCCGGGCGGCAATTGGGATTGGGCATCGTTCACCTTACGACGGAGTTCATCCCAGATTTGGGGTAAGGTGTGTTTATCATACTTATCTTTCATCGTCACCGTGATGATAGATTCACCGGCCTTGGAAATCGAAGTCACCTTTTCAAGTTGGGCGATTTGTTGGACGGCCGTTTCGATCACATCCGTCACTTCTTCCTCAACTTCGTTGGGCAGTGCGCCTGGATAGGGGGTGATAATCAACGCATCCTTGATGGTAAATTCAGGATCTTCAAGCCGGCCGAGATTTTCATAAGAAAGCAGCCCACCACCAATGAGCAGGAAAGTCAGCACCAGTGTGATGGTTTGGTTACGAATGGCGTATTCTGCAATATTCATGCTTATTAGTACCCCGCTTTGCTGTCGAAGAGTTTGACTTTCATGCCTTCTTGTATAAAATGAACCCCGGCTGTCACAATCCGCTCGTCAACTTGCAGTCCGTTGAGTACTTGGATACTCTGTTGAGTCAATTCGCCGACTTTCACTTCACGTTGTTGCACTGTCAGCGTTTTGGGTTCAACGATCCAAACGTATTGTTTCTTGAGTTCATCGGAGAACACCGCCGTCACTGGGACCAGAAAGGTTGGGGAAGCCGGAGACGCACTTTTGGCAGCCGGTTTCTCGGTAACAATAACGGTTGTTGTCATACCCGGGAGAACCCGAAGATCATCAGGTGCTTGCATAGTAAATACCGCACGATAAGTTTGTGTCTTGGGATCGGCTTCTGTCTTGTATTCTTTGATTTCCAGTGGAAAGTTTCGATCAGGTGCTACTTCAAATACTGCAACGAATTGGTAAAACTCAGGTTCTTTGGCACTAATCAAGATTTGTTCTGGAACGTTGATAACGATATCAAGGCGAGAGATATCTTGAAGGCTCAAGATGGGATCCTTGCTTTCGACATTT